>DHPU01000062.1 GCA_002407935.1 Peptococcaceae bacterium UBA5356 | reverse complement strand
GGAACCCCTGCGGTGAAAGCCCGCATGGATGGGTGTATCGTCTGTGGCCTTTGCGAAACGGTTTGTCCGGAACCTGCGATCAGAGTTGAACGAAAAGCAAAAAAGGCCGTACCCCCTGAACAAGTAGTATAGCCTTTCGTTTAAAAAATAATTATTTAATACTTATTGAGGTTTCTGCATTAGACAATTCCATGTTACTATTATTTTTATTATAAAATGCACAGACACGATAAAAATATGTTCCTTTTTTTGCTTTATTAATTGTCACATCTTCATATTTAGTTTTATTACTTGCTATTTTACCAATTTGTTGCCACTCCTTATTTTCCAACCTACGATAAATATTATAGTATTTCACTCCGGTTTTTCCTTGATAATTCCACTTTAAAATTACTTTTCTTTTTTTAAATAAACCTTTGGAGTATCGGGCGGTTAAATCCTTTATTAAAGAAGCTTGGGAAGGATTTGGAGCTATCCTACCGGCATTAAATGATGATAATTCCCCATGTCTAATGCCATTGGCATTAAAGAGTTTATAAGTTTTTTTATGATTAATACTCCACTTGAAATTAGTAGGTAAAACTGTTTTATAAGAACTTTCTTTCTTAAATTTAGAGACAGGGTCTTTGGGACTATTTTTAGATGATATGGTAAATTTTCTAATTGGAGAAATGAGATCTATCGCCGCTAGAGTAGTTAAAGAACTACTCTCTAGAAAAATAATTATGACAATTATTATAAATCCCTTCATTTTCCTAGTTAGCTTCATCGTTAACCTCCCAATTTATTCTCCCTTTCTTTTTATCTAATTATATCATATAAATAAAAAGTTAAATTAAGGTTATCAATCCTGTCCGTAATTTCCTGCGATACTTTCCGTCTTATAAAAATGATCCTTTAAACCGCGGATCGTCTGATCATTAACACCAAATTCCTGTGCCATCTCCATTTCGTTTTTATTAGCGGCCAAGGCGGCAATAAACCGATGATAATCAATCCCCACTTCATTACAAAGAAAATGCATACTTGGCTCTATCCCCCAAGGCGGTCCGGGGAATCCCTGCTGATAAGCCGTAGGGCCTTTTTCATATTTATAAGTACTTCCTTCTCCCTCAGGAGTAACAAAACGTGCCGAACCCATTTCCGTTGGAACAAAATCGTGATCTTGCTTGTCCAAAAAATCACCTCATCACTTTTATAAGTTAGGTCTGCTCACTTTTCATTTTGTATTATAAACAAAATAATAAAAATCATACAATCGAGTATCATTACAACAAAAGTTTTATCATTACCGGTGAGAAATATCCTTCAATCAAAGCAGAACCTAACATCAAAACAGCAAGTCCTGTCATCACTAATAAATACTCCAAAAAACATTGCGATATTTTAAGATTCCTTTGATTTTGACCACGGATTAACTGAAGTGAAAAGTTAATTGCCGTTACGGCTCCTAATAAATATGCCGGTAAGGACAGCAGATTGGGAGGCAATAAAGCCGATAAGGCTAACACACCTCCGCGCCAGGCACTTTCCTGACATAAAAACTGAATGGTAAAACCCAAAATAAAGCCTCGGGTAAAAATGATTACTAAAACCAGCGGTAAACCAATGATAGTTAGCCCTAACAAAAAAATTTTACCTAAGTTAACTATATTTTTAAGCACAGCTTGTCTAGCCGAAACGGCAAAATTAAAGTTTCCCCCATACTGGATTAAGACATCCTCAAATAATTTTTTCAACGAAGAAGTTTGACTCTCTTCTAATGAATTCATTCCCCAAAAGCCAAATAATAAGCCCACTAAAAAACACGAACCCACCAACAGATAAAGCCACCAGCTGGCATAAAGATGTTGAGCGATTTTTATTTTTAATCTATCCACTGCAAACTCCTCCCTCTTTCCTTATCTAAATTATGAGGAAGGAACGATAATTATAACCATAAAAAGGAATTAATTGATTGCACCACTAATCATAAGTTGGGCCAAATAATGAACAGCTAAGACATCCTCCATGGCATTACTGCTAGCCGCGACTAAAGTAATCGGGGTAGTACCTGCCATAAAAAAAGCTCTTTTAATTCCCTGTAGCGACGGTTCAGCTCCTTTCATCTTTATTGTCCTTGCTACAGTTGCGGTGGTAAGAGAACCCCCTAACTGAAAGACCGCATCAAAAATTACGCCTCCTGCCGCAGTAACTGCTACAGCTATTTTATTCCGCCAATCAATTAACCGAGCCGTTTCCGCCCCTAAATTAGGCAGTATTTTTTCTGTCGTCATCTCTTCCGCTTTAAATCCCGCTAACACTGCAGCCGCATTTTTTTCCCTTTCCTCATTGGAAACGCCTCTTGGTTCGGCAATCACAATGAGCTTAGCTGCTTTTTGTTTTGCTTCCCTTGCTGCGGCCCGACCAATGAGATAGGGATTTACATAAGGTAACTCTTTTCCAGAGGGAGCAGCACCCCAAAAGCCACAAGCTCCAGCCTCCCTTACAGTTTCAAGAGTAGTTGACATATCAATCACATCAACAAGAACAATAAACCGCCCTTCTTGAACAGCAGCTACCGCTCCCGATAAATTATAGGCTATCTTCAATCTTTCCATAAATTCCTCCGGCTCCCGGGGTCATTTTCAGTTCTCCCCTGCGACCTTTTATAATTAAAGCGGCTAATTTTTCGCCCGCAATTTCCCGTATTTCTTTTTCCGCGGCTTTGTGCAAAATATTCATTTCTGTTCCAAAACGCTTTAAAAGTTTTTCCTTCGTTTTTTGCCCCAGACCGGGAATAAAATTTAAAGGAATCTGGTAACAATATTTACCCTGCGGGGCTTTATCCTGCCAAGATACACCATCATTTGCTTGTCTCTTGCTATGTTTACCTTTACCCTGTTGAAGTTCGGCTATACTTCTAATTTTATCCAGCACACCTACCACAAAATCATCCTTTTCCCCGCAAGAAGGGCAAAAAAATACCGGTGGAATTTCCAACATCGATTGTTTACATTTATTACAATAACTACGATGATATTTACCTAACTGTGGATCAAGACCATAATTAGCGATAATCTTGCCTCGGCGGCCGGTTAATAAACTTACCAAATCTTCAAAACAGGGTGTTTCCATCATTACTTCATTATATTCCCGCCCGATTTTATCCAAGGAATGGGCATCCGAATTAGCTAAAAAAAGCCGTTGCTCTAATTCCGGAATTTGCAAAGCCATTTGCTGATCGGCTGATAGCCCTAGTTCAACTGCCGTAATTTCTTCCGCTGCTTCGCCAAAGAGCGCTACCAAATTAGAGGCACAATTACCATAGATACTTTTATAAGGCGTAAAAATATGTGCGGGGATAAATAACCCCTCCCTTTTTTTCACCTCCGTAAAAAGCTGCAAAGCGGAAAGATAACATACTTGACTGCTTAAACGGTTATTTTTGACCTTTTGCCAGATAAATCCGGCAAAATCCTCCAGTCTGGCCAAACTGGGAAAGTAGCAAAGACAATGAGCCCTGCCGCCATTCGGTTCCACTGTTTCTAACTCGGCACCGGCAAAAAGAGTAAGCTTTTCTTGATAACGCCAACCACCTTTATCCAACTCAATCAGCTCACCGGCAGCCAATAGCTTTTTCAGATCCTGTAGAACCCCATACGTCCCACAATCAACGATCCCCACAATATCAAGGCCTTTTCTCTCTAGACATTCCCTTAGGATATTCGGCAACGTGAGCTGAGGACTTGCCGTTATTTTTACTGCTTTATCCTCACCATCTCGCCCAATATGCACATGTAAATCCAGAAAAGATGTCTTAGTTGTTTTTTTAATCATCTTCATTTTTTTCAACTAGCTTTCTCTCCGTTAGCTTTTTCGTTAGCTTTTTCGCCAGCCACAAAATCGCTAAAATTGTTTTGCCATCTTTTATTTCGCCTGTTTCAATCATTTTAAAGACTTGGGCAAGAGGGACTTTCTTATAAGTAATAATCTCATCGGGATCAGGATGAGCTTCTTTTTCTGCTAAATCTGTAGCCTCAAAAAGATGCATTGTTTCATTACTGAAACCGGGAGCAGTATAAAAAACTCCTAACTTTTCCCATTTGCGGGCCGAAAAACCGGTCTCTTCTTCCAGCTCTCTTACGGCTGAAGAAGCGGGCTCTTCTCCTTGTTCCAATTTCCCCGCCGGAATTTCATAAAGTACTTCTTTCACAGGATAACGATACTGTCTAACGAGAATAATTTCGCTAGCAGGAGTGACCGCCAAAATAGCCACCGCACCGGGATGAAAAACCATCTCCCTCGTTGAAATATGCCCATTAGATAGGGTGACTTCATCCACGCAAAAATGCAGGAATCTGCCTTTTTTCTCTATCAATCTTTTGTTAAACCTCTCCTCCATTTTACACCCTCCTTATCATATTTAAGATATACAAAACATATACTAAGACTACCAATACTACGAAGATAAGTACTCTAAAATCCCTCCCTTAAACTTAGTAAGCTAAAGGAGTGCTTCAGAAATGATTATTACCCCTCAAAGCTTCTGGTTGTTTGGTAAGCCCCAGGATATTTTACAACAAATTAAGGAACTGCGAAAAGGTTCTTATTATGTCCAAGATTTTTTAACCTTGAATTTCCCGGGCGATCACTTCCCCGACAGCTGAAGCGGCCAGAAAAAAGGCGGGATCTTCCTCATAATTTCTTCCCATATGGTCAAGCTGAAATCCCCTTTTTCCGGCTAACTGAATACCTTGCTGTCCCCGCCCCCAAATCAACTGATATTTCTCAGGATTAAGCCTTTCCAGTTGATTCAGGAGGTATTCTTTTTTTTCCTGGCTAAGTTCAGGCAGAACAAGCCGAGTAGCGGCAAGTGATACCTGATTTAAAGCGGTAATTGTGTGATGACTAATGCCCCGGTGCCGTTCTCTTGGCTCCGAAAAACTAAGACGCGGAATGGTGTATGACTTTCCTCCTAAAGCATAAATTGCATTAATAATCTGACCAACCTCCAGTGCTGTTGTTCCCCACCTTGTATTCGTACCAACTACCCCGGGTCCCATTAACACAATTATTACCTCCGCCTGCAATACTTCTTTCGCTGCCAGTAAACCACTGTAAAGATTTACAGCCTCCAGATCCCCGCCATAAGCATGTCCAACGGTAACGGTTCCACAAAGAAAATCCGCTTTTTTCAGCTTTCGTACCGCTCGACTCAAAGCCAGCGGCAAAGCTCCCCCATCGGTCATTACATAAGCAATCCTTAGGGTTGCTTTAATTGCCTTCAATCCACAAACACAAGGGATCAGCATACTGTGCAAGGAACCGCTAATGACGGGAACCCCTGCCAGCCCTACCGCTTTTCTCAATTGCTCATGGAATGGACTAGCTTCTTCTTCTACCGCACATACTTTCAATTGAAAGGGAGTATAGCGAAGCTTCATAATATGTCCTGCCTGCCGGTCTTTTTTCATCTCAGTAGGACAACGGCCCATCACAAAATGATAATTCCCGCTCCCTAAAGCTAAATCAACGGCTGTTGTATTAAGGATTACCGTTTCCCCCATTTTTATCTCACCAATTTCTTGCGGAAAGGCATAAGCTTGATTTTCAACTCCCTCCACTAATACCCAAACTTTTTCTAGCTGCGGGCTAAGGAAAATAACCTTAGTAACAATACCCATCGCTCTATTAATCATATTATACACCCCATTGATCTATTTTCCGCAAAAAAGAGGATTTTTCAATTAGCTTTGTTAAAGAGTATTTTTCGGCAACCAGATGAAGAAAAACAAAAAGTAGCAGAAAAATAAACTTGGCTAACCAAGGTGTTTCCAGTAGCAGCAAGCCACCGATCATTCCTAAAACATTAGCTCCTGTATCACCAAGCATCACCTGTCCTTTCAGATCATAGGGAGCATAAGCACAAATTATGCCTAGGCAAGAGAATAATAAGCCACTACCAGGTACCTGTAAAACACCAGGTAAAATAAATAGGAAAACAGTTCCTTTCAGGGCCCGGCCCGGTCGTAAGTCAAGCAGATTAATCATATTAACCGCCAAAACAAGCAACAGCCAGTTGAGAATGAAGTCTATCCCCCTATTACCTGTCAAGAGGACTACCCAAAGAGCCAAAAAACTGATTCCTACTGCTTTCAGCATTCCTGTACTCAATTTCTTTTGCCTGATAAAATAACGAAAATGGTTTACTAAACCTCTGGGATAGGCTGTTCCCAAGACATCATCAAGCAAACCTAAGAAGGCAGCACCTTGAATTGCCAAAAGATATACCAGAACTAAGCTTCCCTCTGGCCTCCCGAGATAAGGAAGCATCATTATACTAAGAATTAGCGGAAAAATAATTCCCGCAACTGCCGGAACTGCTTTTCTCCGCCAATTTTCTTTAATCATTCCTCCCGCAATAATCATGGTCAGCAGATAAGGTAACATCTTTACAGTTATTAAAAAACTGCCTAATAAAATAGCTAAATCTAATAGTTCTATCTTTATGACCTCCCGCTTAAAATGGCTACAGCTTTGAGCTTTTATTTTTAGCTCTCGCCATAAGTGTTTTACAAATGTGATAAAATTGCCTGCCCCGATGCCAAAAGCCGGCCCAGTTTCTGCCCGGTGGACAATGAGCTAAATCCAAGGGTATTTCCATCACTCGATATCCTTTTTGCAGAGCATCTATATACATGCCTACTTCCATTCCAAATCCATCAGAAAAAGGAAGCAAATCGGCCCATACCTTCTGTTTAGCCGCGCGCTGTCCGGAAAGAGGAGACTTACTCATCGCTCCGGTAAGATATTTAATACCAGCCTGAGCTGTTTGGCGTGCTAACCCAAAGCCTTTTCCGCTTTTTTCAGGTGTAAAAAGAGCTACAGCTAAATCAGCTTGGTTTTTCAAAATCGGATCAAGCAACTTTAGTGTCTCTCCTGCACTTTCTTGTAAATCAGCATCCACGAGGAGGACAAACTCTCCTTGTTGGAAAGAAAAGCCCACTGTTAGGGCCTTGCCTTTTCCCTGATTCTGCACTAAGCGGATAACTCTCGCCCCATATTTTGCAGCAACTGCACCGGTATAATCAGTTGATCCATCATCAATAACGATTATTTCCTGCACCTTTCCTGTTGACCATAAAGAGGTAATCGTCTTACCCACTCGCTGCTCTTCATTATATGCCGGAATAAGTACACTTACTGAAACCATGCTCCTAATCCATCCTCCCTTTGCTTCACTATTCACCCTGAGCGATACTTAAAATTAAGGATACCAAACTCGGAATATGATCGTAAGAAGTTTTTTTATTCTCTGTTTCCAAAGTATAAACCGCTATATTACAACCTTTAATTCTGGAAAGAAGCTCTAAATCAGCTTTCTTTTCTCCCAAAACGACTACAGTATCGATATTACAAGCTTCTCTTAATAAATTAAAATCATCACTCAGGCTAAAATTAAGAAACAATTGAGCCCCGGCAAGCTCTAGCCCTTTGGTAAATAAACTGACTTGCGTTTTTTCCAACATAGTATGCTCAATAACAGCTACTCTTCTACCCTTTAATTTATCTTTCAGCATAAAGGGTAATGTTTCTTCAGCATAACGTTGATAAGCATCATTAATTTCTTTTTGTTTCTTTATTTCCTGACGTGATATTTTCAACTCCTCTTTTAAAACCTCATAATCTGCTTCTAAACGCCTCACGATGTGCTCCTGTTCCTCTACCAGATTACCCACTAAGCTTTCCCCTAACACCGTACTTCCCATAAAAATGCCCAATCCTAAAGCCAGAAAGACAGCAACTAATGAGGCCATATGATATTTAAAATCAACAATCATATTTTAACCCCCCCAAACCCCCTAAAATCTAAACAACAATTTAACCTTTAACCACAGTAATCTGGTTATCTGAGAAAAAAGAGAGGATGTTGAAACAAGAATGATTAAAGGGAGACAGGCAGCCAGTATTAACTTAATAACTGATTTAAAATTATCTTTACCAGGATACAGTTTACTTACCCCTTTAGCATCTACCAAAATCTCCCCTACTTTAATCCTAGTCAGAATTGTACTGGCCATGCCCCGACGTCCTTTTTCCAAAAAATCGATCATACTGGTATGAGTGCCTACGGCTACAATAAGGTTGGCCCCGCACTGATGAGCAAGAAGCATTGCCGCATCTTCACTGGTACCCGGGGCAGGGAAGATTTTTGCCGTTAATCCTAGCTTTTTGATTCTTTCTATCCCAGGGGCATCTCCGTTTGCATAAGCATGAACAACTAATTCAGAACCACCTTGCAGAGCCTCATCACTAACACTATCCATATCACCCAAAATAAGGTCGGGTCGATAACCATTTTCCCTTAAAGCATCCGCACCACCATCAACACCAATTAAGACAGGTTTGAGGTCATTAATATATGATTTGATCGCTCTAAGATCCGCTAAATATCCTTGCCCTCTTACTACAATCAACGCATGTTTGTCTTTAATTTGCTGCTTCAATGGAGGCACTGCTAATTTTTCTAAAACTATTTTTCGTTCTAAGCCGGCTCTAAATAAAGTATTGTCAATAAAGCTACTTAAGCTATGGTGCAGATTATTTTTACTATCTTGCAATGTCCTCTGTAGTTTTTCTTTAGTTTGTCTTACTCCTTGCCCCCATAAATGCTGATTTAGATAAATCTCGTTTTTTCTAATCTCCACATACTGATTATCTTGTAGGGTCATGATCGCTGGACCTACATTATCTAAAAGAGGGATCTGATAATTCAGCAATATTAAAGGGCCTAAATTTGGGTAATTACCCGTCATCGATGGACTGGCATTAATTACCGCTTTCACCTTTGCTTTAACTAAAGAAAGCGCCGATAATTCATCCAAATCAGCATGATCTATCACCGCTATTTCTTGAGGTCGAAGACGTTTAACAAGATTTTTTGTTTTTTTATCAACTTTTATTTTTCCGGCTAAAACCATGGCAAGACCTCAAAAAATATAATACTTCTTTTAGTATGTTCAAAGGCATAAAAAAAATGGGGCTTTTTCAAACCCCATTTTTTCACAACTATTATTAGGATTACCTTTAACAAGCTTTAGTTCCTAATCGTAATTTATCCGCCACCATGGCAATGAACTCTGAATTAGTTGGTTTACCACGTTCCAGGTTAATGGTATAACCAAAAAATTTATTCATCATTTCCACGTTTCCACGATCCCAAGCCAATTCAATGGCATGGCGAATCGCTCGTTCTACTCGGCTAGGAGTTGTCTCATATTTTTCGGCGATATTGGGATATAATTCTTTGGTTACAGCACCTAAAAGACTCATTTCATTAATCACTAACAAGATGGCATCTCTCAAATATTGATAGCCTTTAATATGTGCCGGTACGCCCATTTGATGAATAATATTGGTAACTTCCAAGTCGAGATTTCTAGAACGAATCAAAGGTTTTTGGTAACCAATTATCGAAGAGCTAGGCTTATTAACAGAACCGTTCTCCTCTACTAACTGGCGCAACCGATTAGCCAAAGTATCTAAGTCAAAAGGCTTCAGAATAAAATAATCTGCTCCTAATTCAAGAGCTTTTTGAATCATGGACTCCTGCCCAAAAGCGGTTAAAAGAATGATTTTAGGTCTATCCAGATAATCTGCTGCCGCCATTCTTTCCAGTACCCCTATCCCATCTAGATGTGGCATGATAATATCTAAAATTAGCACATCCGGTGATTGACTGGAAATTAAATCAAGAGCTTCCAAACCATTGTACGCGGTGCCGACAATACTTATGTCGTCTTGCCTATCGAAGTAATCCTGCAAAATATCTACAAAGTCTTTGTTATCATCGGCGATAAGTGTTTTGATCTCTTTAAACATCATTTTCCCTCCTTAATAATTTGTTTATTAATACCTTTAATTACAATTCGACAATTGGTTTTTATTTCCTGCTTTGATCTCTCATTTTATCTTGATTTTAACTAATTATTTTCTATTATTTTTTGATAAAATTAAATATTCTTCGCCATTTCTGGCTAAAATCAGCTAAAATAAAACAAATCCCGGGATAATCTTCCCAGGATTTGTTTTTGTTTATTAATAATCTCTGCTTCAAAAAGCATATTCTCTATAAAAACACCATAACCTCGGGAGGGATCATTTACAAAAACATGAGTTACAGCACCAGCTATCTTGCCATCCTGAATGATCGGACTACCGCTCATGCCTTGCACTATCCCTCCTGTTTCTTCTAATAACTTAGGATCGGTAATGCGGATAATCATATTTTTTCCATCTAGTCTACCAGGGAGAAGTTTTTCAATGATAATATCGTATTTTTTAATCTCTTGACCATGAACTACCGTTAAGATCTGTGCTTTACCGCTACGAATTTGGTTAGAAAATACTACCGGTAAGGGAGAATGATACACTGCATTAGTCATTTCTTTTTGCATTGTTCCATAGATCCCACACATTTCATTTTTTTCAATATTACCAAACTCCGTATTTTCTAGAAAGACACCTATTTTTTCACCTGGATTACCGATCCTTCCCTTTTGGATATTCTCAATAGAAGCTGAGAAAATTTTGCCTTGTCTAATCTTGAGTTTCTGATTTGTTTCACTGTCCGTGATCACATGACCCAGTGCTCCATATTTTTTGCTAAGCGGATCGTAAAAGGTTAAAGTACCTACCCCACCTGCATTATCTCTGACAAACAAACCAATCCTATGCGATTTAGTGTCTTGGCAGTACCGAGGATAGACAACCCTTTCTAATAAATGCCCTGCTCTTTTGATATTTATAGTTATTCCTTGGTCTGTACTACTTGCCTCTTTAATGATTTCCCGTACCTGATCATCAGACGTAACCTTAATTCCATTAATACGAATAAGCACATCTCCCACTCTGATATCCGCATCTCGCGCCGGAAAGCTTGGTTCATTTTGCTGATTAATAATGGGAGAATAACCAATCACCATTACACCTTCTGTTCTTAATAAAACCCCGATTGAATGTCCTCCGGGAATAAGGCGTATATCGGGAACGACATCTACCATTATTTTTTTAAGTGGGATGATGCCAAACAATTTTAATTCCAGACTTATATTGCCTGGTTTAACCAAAACAGGTGAATTGGCCCCTAAAATGTATTTTTCCTGCTTAAAATCTTGTCCATCAATAGCCAGGAGTTTTTCACCTTCTCGCACATAAACATTGATTGTCTTCAAGATTGAAGGAGGTAACTTTAAGAGTATTTCCAAGGGTTCCCCAACAGTAAAACGTTGTTTTTCCTGAAGATAATAGTAACTTTGAAACTGAGGAGTCATAAAAATAAATAAAAAAGTGAATACTAAAAGTAAAACCAAAACTTGCCTTCTTCTTAATGCTCTCAATTTTTTGTCCTCCTATATTTCGGCAAATCCCTCCTTACTGTAATCTTCATTTTTAAATTAACCGAAAACTAGTTTTTTTATGTTTGAAAACAAAGCATAAATAGTACCTGCAACGACAAGTTTCCCCACTATAAAGCATCTCAAAAACAAAAAGAGCTACTCTTCTTGAGAAGCTCTTTTTAATACAGGAAATATTTTTCTTTTTTATAGTCTAGTCTTCTTTCCTTTTTAAAATTGATGAAGCATGTTTTTTTAAATCGCTTGAAGGATTTTCGCCACCTAGCATACGAGCAAGTTCCTCCACCCTTTCGCTTTCCTGTAATTCGCGAACAATTGTTCTTGTTCGTTCCTGCTTCACTTCTTTTTCTAAAACAAGATGGTGATCGGCTAAAGCAGCAATCAGAGGAGAATGTGTCACACAAACAACCTGTTGACTCTTACTGATTTCTTCCAATTTTTCTGCTACCTTTTGGGCAGCTTTGCCTCCAATACCTGAATCAATCTCATCAAAAACAAGCGTTCCCATCCCGTCTATTTCCGCTAGAATCGTTTTTAGAGCCAGCATTATTCTGGATAATTCCCCTCCGGAAGCAATTTTGGCTACTGGCATTAATGGTTCTCCCGGGTTTGGTGAAATTAAAAAATTCACTTGATCAAGACCTTGAGCAGTCGGCGTGCAAGGAAGTAAATTAACCGAAAAACGAATATAAGGCATCGCTAACTCCACTAACTGAGCGGTAACTTTCGCTTCCAATAATTGTCCCAATATTTTTCTCTGGCTGGATAATCGCTCTGCTTTTAAACGATATTCCTCAAATCTTTTCGTTAACTCTTCCTTTACACTTTGTAATCTTTCCGAACTAGACAGCCATTTATTTAATTCTATGGTAGATTTTTCCGCATAAGCCAGAACATCTTCCAAAGTTGCCCCGTATTTTTTACATAAATCTTGCAATAAATGCAACCTTTTTTCACTTTGGTCAAGTTTTTCTGGGGAATATTCAAGATCTTCCATATATGTTCTGATTTGCAATGCTCCTTCCTCCAACAGATAAAGAGCAGGTTCTAACTGGTTTCCCAGCTTTTCCAAGGAAGGATCCAACATTTTAATCTCCTGAAGATTTCCTAAAGCTTTACTTAAAAGGTCATAAGCAGAATTACCTCTTTCCTCACCAAACAGTTGATAATAAGCCTGGTTTAAATTTTCACTTATTTTACTCGCATGTGTGAGCAGATTCACTTCCTGAGTCAGTTTTTCCATTTCCCCCGGTTGTAAATGAGCCTGCTTAATCTCTTCTACTTGAAAATTTAAAAAATCAATTTTTTGCAGCCGTTCTTGTTCTGAAGCCTTTAATTCTTCAAGTTCTTTTTTGGTAGCAAGATAACTAATGTATCTTGCTTTCACCTCATTTTTTAATTGTAGTTCTTCTGCCCCTCCAAACCGATCTAAAAACTCCAGATGCTTATCTTCTTGGAGGAGAGACTGATGGTCATGCTGTCCATGAATATCTACAATCGCTAAGCCAAATTGCCTATATTGACCTAAAGTAAGCAGACGACCATTAATACGGCAAAGATTACGTCCATTAAGGGCAATTTCCCGACTCAAAATTAAAGTGCTGTCGTCACTTTCCAATCCCAGCTCCTCCAGAAGCTCCCTAACTGTATAACGAGACGGCAAGTAAAAGGCTCCTTCTAGGACTGCTTTATCCGTTCCTGAACGAATAAAGTCCGACTGGGCACGTCCACCTAAAAGAATAGACAGGGCATCAACAATAATCGATTTACCAGTGCCTGTTTCACCGGTAAGAACATTGAAATTACCAGAAAAACGCAAAGTTACATCTTCAATCAGTGCAAAATTTTTAATAGAGATATATTCAATCATTTCGCAATCATCTCCAGCATCTATTCCCTTAAGCTTTTTATTTTTTGCAAAATAATATTCACATTAGCTCTAGGTTTGATGATCAATAAAATAGTATCATCTCCTGCCAGTGTGCCAATGACACTCTCCCAGTTGAACTCATCTACCAATGACGCTATCCCATGAGCATTACCGGGATGAGTCTTGATAACCACAATGTTTTCACTAGAATTTAAATCAATCACTAATTCCTGCATCATCATCCGAACCCGTTCTTCATTATGAATAATTCCTTGTTCAATCGGAAGGCCGTAAACATAGGTATTGTTTTTTTGTGCAATTTTGATGAGACGTAGTTCTTTAATGTCCCGAGACACGGTGGCCTGGGTTACCTTAAAGCCAGCCTCTTTTAAAGCATCAGCTAATTCTTCTTGCGTGGAGATCTGCCGATTTTTGATTATTTCTTTTATTTTTCTTTGTCTTAATGCTTTCACAAGGAAACCCTCCTTTAGGATTAGCTGACCTTTTATTCATAAAAGGCACTACCTTCAATTTTAATTTTTTCGCGCAAAACACTAAAAAACCTTTTTTCCTTAATACGAATCATCCGTACACTATAAGGAGCTTTAGCAATGATTATTTCATCCTCTTTGGCCAGTTCAAAACCATTTTGTCCGTCAATTGTCAGCATTGATTCGGCCTGATTAATGATAATTACCCGTACCGTTTTATACGAAGGTAAAACAATAGGCCGTGCTCCCAAGGTATGAGGACAGATGGGGGTAAGAATAGTTACCTCAATTTCCGGATAAACAATAGGACCTCCTGCAGACAAAGAATACGCTGTAGAACCTGTCGGCGAAGCAACAATTACCCCATCAGCTTTATAGGTAGTAACAAATTCTTTACCGACAAATATCTCCAAAGTAATCAACCTAGCCAACGGACCTTTATTAATCACGATATCATTTAAACCGGAGAAGCTTTTAATAATCTGCCCTTTCCGTTTAATTTCCGCTTCCAGCATCATTCTATTTTCAACCCAGAAATTACCGTTAAAAAGTTTTTCTAAGGCTGTTTCTATTTCACTTACTTCGACTTCTGTTAAAAAGCCCAAAGTACCCATATTAATTCCCAAGATAGGGACATCATGAGGAGCTACAAACCTGGCAGCCCGCAAAATGGTACCGTCTCCTCCCAAGGTAAGCACACACTGCACTTTTTTACCTAACTCAGACGTAATAAAAGCAGAATCCATTCCTAAAGCAAGTCCCTCTTTTTCAGGGGCAAATACTTTCATCCCTTTACTCTGAAACTTTTCAATCAGTTGCTTCCCCATTAATACCGGCTGTTTCTTACGATGATTAAGAATTAAACCAATCGCCTCAAACATAGTAGCCCCCCAATATCAACTAAATTAACCTATTTTTTCGCCTTGCTGAAATTCTTGATGTGCTTTTCTTACTAGATCCCGCACGTCCCTAACGTCTGCGTTTTGCTCTTCTGCAGAAGGATAACTTTTTTCCAGCCAAATTAAAAATTCTATATTACCTTCAGGCCCTCTAATCGGGGAATAAGTCAATCCTTTCACTGTAAGCTTTAATGTCTGACTATATGTCATAATTTCTTCTATCACCTGTTGATGCACCAGCGGGTCTTTGACTACCCCTTTTTTACCCACGAGCTCCCGGCCTGCCTCAAACTGAGGTTTGAGCAGAGCGATTAGGGAACCGCCTTCTTTCAGTAAGCTTATTAGCGGCAGAAGAATTTTTTTCAATGAAATAAAGGAAACATCAATGGTAATAAAATCAACCATTTCTCTAATATCTTCAGAAGTTAAAAAGCGGGCGTTTTTTCGTTCCAAAACGACTACCCTGGTATCTTGCCGTAAAGACCAATCTAATTGTCCATAACCTACATCCACCGCATAGACCTTTGCCGCCCCATTTTGTAAGGCACAATCAGTGAATCCACCTGTTGAAGCACCGATATCAAGCATAATTTTATTTTGTAAATTAAGTTTGAAAACCTCAATTGCTTTGGCAAGCTTTAAACCGCCGCGACTTACATATGGCAAAGGATTACCTCGTATTTTTACTTGATCTTGCATCTTTACGCCGGTACCCGCTTTTTCTGTTTTTACGCCATTAACATAGACCTGTCCAGCCATAATTAAAGCTCTACCCTTTTCCCTACTGGTGACCAGTCCTTTGTTTACGAGTATTTGATCAAGACGAATTTTCTCCATCAAAGTTACTTCCTATCCTCAGCTTATCCTTGCCGAAATATTTACCGAATCTACTTATTTACCAAAAATAGCAATTCTCGGTTTTTTAAGCACTTTTCGTTTTAAAGAAAAATGCCTGATGATTTTTTCTGCCATTGTTTCAGGGGTAAGCCCTACTAATTCACGAAGAAGATCCACTTTACCATGTGTAACAAATTCATCAGGGAGAGCTAGTATCAGAAAATTATTAAGAGCAATTCCTCGATGACAAAGCAATTCCAAGACACCACTGCCAAATCCTCCGGCACTTACGTTTTCTTCCATGGTCACAATATATTTATGTTGAGAAACTTTCTTTAAAAGAAGTTCTTCATCCAAAGGTTTAATAAACCGGGCATTCACCACCGTGCTTTGTATACCATACTCCCTCAGAATATCTTTGGTTTGTAAAGCAGGATAAACCATGCTTCCTACTGCCAAAAGAAGCAAATCCGCTCCCTCTGCCAGTACTTCACCTTTACCCCAGGGAATTTGCCGGTATTGCTCGCTAAAAGGTACGCCTACCGCTTTGCCACGAGGATAACGAATGGCGGAAGGTCCCTCATAAGCAAGTGCGGTATAAAACATCTGCCGAAGTTCCTCTTCATCCTTAGGAGCTAAAACTGACATTCCCGGAATATGACGAAGGTAGGAAAAATCAAAAGCACCATGATGGGTGGGCCCATCTTCTCCAACTAAACCGGCTCTGTCAATAGCAAAAATAACCGGTAATTTTTGCAGACAAACATCATGTAAAATCTGATCATACGCTCTTTGTAAAAAAGTCGAATAAATAGCTACTACCGGACGTAAACCTTTGATGCCCATCGCGGCCGCCATTGTAACAGCATTTTGTTCACCGATCCCCACATCAAAAAATCTTTGGGGAAATCTTTCGGCAAATTTATTCAAGCCTGTCCCTTCCGGCATAGCGGCAGTTATCGCTATTATTCGCTCATCCCGTGCGGCTAGGTCTACGATTGTATCAGCAAAAACACTGGTATAATTCGGCGGACCAGGAGTTTTGTTTATATTCCCGGTCTGTAAATCAAAGCTTCCCACGCCATGAAAAGTAGCCGGATTTTTTACCGCTGGTTCATATCCTCTGCCTTTTTGCGTTAAAACGTGCAAAAGGATGGGCCCTTTTAGGCTTTTGGCCTTCTTTAAAACTACAATCAGATTTTGGAGATCATGTCCATCAATAGGGCCTAAATAAGTTAACCCTAATTCTTCAAAAAGCATGCCCGGTACCAATAAATATTTTAAACTATCCTTTACCCTTTCAGCGGCCTTCGCTACCGATGGTCCAATCGCAGGAACTTTATGCAGTAAATATTCAATATCCTTTTTTCTCTTAGTATAAAAAGGATCTGAACGTAAGCGGCTTAAATAAGACGACATGGCTCCTACATTTTCCGCAATGGACATTTCATTATCATTTAAAACCACTAAAAGGTTTGTTTTTAAGTGTCCTGCCTGATTTAACGCTTCGTAAGCTTCTCCCCCGGTCATAGCTCCATCACCGATCACTGCTATGACTTGATAGTCCTCTCCCAACCGATCACGCGCCAGAGCAAACCCTAACGCCGCCGAAATAGAAGTACTGCTGTGTCCGGTATTAAAAGCATCGTGAACGCTTTCCTCTCTCTTGGGGAAACCGGCTAAACCACCATATTGTCTTAAGCTGGAAAACAATTCTTTTCTTCCCGTTAAGAGTTTATGTACATAAGACTGGTGCCCTACATCCCAGACCAGTCTATCTTTGGCTGTATCAAAAACATAATGTAAAGCCAAAGTTAACTCCACGACACCTAAATTAGGCGCTAAATGACCTCCGGTATGTGAAACTGATTGTAATAAAAATGTACGTATTTCTCCCGCTAATTTATTTAAATCAGTAAAAGAAAACTTTTGCATATCTTGAGGAGAATTAATTTGTTGTAAAAGTTCCACAATAACACCTACCCTACTATACCCTCTCAAGCATTTAAAAGATTTAAAAGTATTTAAAATTCACGTTGCTCCAAATAACGAACTAATAACCGCAAAGGTTCCGTATTTCCCGGTAACTTCTCCAACGCTTGAACTGCCTCTTCAATGGCTTCTTTCGCTAAGCATTGGGATTTTTCCAAGCCATAGATAGCCGGATAGGTAATTTTCTTTTTATAGGCATCACTACCAATCGGTTTTCCCAAGATCTCCTGCTTACCTATTACATCTAAAAGATCATCCGTGATCTGAAAAGCTAAGCCAAACTTTTCAGCATATAGAGTTAATCCGGCCAATTCTTCTTCTCCAGCCTCAGCTAAAAGAGCCCCGGCTCTTAAAGAGGTCCGGAAAAGCGCCCCTGTTTTATGGGTATGAATATAGCTAAGGGCCTCTTCTTGCTTCGTAATATTCTTCCCTTCGGACTCTAAATCTACTACTTGACCGCCAATCATTCCTTCTGTACCGACGGCAACAGCGATTTCCTCCAACACCTGTAAGGCCGTGCCTTGATTTCGATTTTGTTTACTATAACGAGCCAAAACCTCAAAAGCATAAGTCAAAAGAGCATCTCCTGCCAGTACCGCCATTCCCTCACCATAAACCTTATGATTAGTTAATTTACCGCGACGATAATCATCATCATCCATGGCCGGCAGATCATCATGAATCAAAGAATACGTATGAAGCATTTCTAAAGCACAAGCCACCGGAAGTAAAGGCTCCGAGGCTTTTCCTACTGCTTCTGCCGCGGCCAGGCAGAGGATCGGCCTTAATCTTTTTCCGCCGGCAAAGATACTGTACCGCATCGCCTGATGAATAATCGGTGGATAAAAGCCTTCTGCCGGCAACAATTCCTGCAAAGACTGCTCCACCAAGGTCGCTTTTTCTTGTAAATACTTTTGTAATTCCATTTTTTTATTCAGCTCCATTTTCCTCTTTTAAATCGGTTAGATCTACTAGTTCTCCTTCTTGCAATACTTGTACTTTTTGTGCGGCCCGTTCTAAAAAGCCTTGACATTTTTTAACCAAAGCAATTCCTTCTTCGAAACAAGCTAAACCTTCTTCCAGCGGTATCTCGCCTTTCTCTAAGCGGGTAATAATCTCTTCTAACCTCTTAATGTTAATCTCATAATTATCTCCCTGCGGCATGCTCTTAATCCTCCTTCTCTAAAATAGCACATTTTAAACATCCGGAATATAGCTGAATATCAATTTTTTCTTGTAAGGCAATCTGCTTGGTATCTGTCAAAATGCTGCCCTTTTCGTCCTTACAAATGCTATATCCTCTGGCTAATGTTGCTAATGGACTAAGCGAATCTAATTTACCGGTCAATGATGCTAAATTATATTTAGCATCATTAAGCAAATTTTTAAGATGAAGATTTAATCTTTCTTCTTTTTTATGCACTTCATCTCTATATTTATCTAACCAACGGTCCGGTCTCTTAATTATACGCGTTTCTGCTAAATAAGTTATGCGCATTTTTTCTTTATTTAAACGGGCATTTATCAGGTTATAAAGCCTTTCTCTCTGCTTACGAAGCATCTGTAAAAGATCTGCTTTAACGGGTACCACCAGTTCACCGGCCATCGAAGGGGTAGCTGCCCGAACATCCGCTACTAAATCAGTAATTGTAAAGTCAATTTCGTGACCAATCGCTGAAACTACGGGTTTAACAGAATTAAATACGGCGTCAGCCACTTGTTCCGCATTAAAAACAGATAAATCTTCGGAAGAACCGCCGCCTCTGGCCACAATAATTATATCCAGATCATCCCGGGTATTTAAAATACTAATTCCTTCTGCTACCGTTTCGGCTGCTTTTTCACCCTGCACAAGCGTGGGATAAAGAATTACCGGCATACCGGGATATCGTCTACGCACGACCCTGCTAATATCCCTGATTGCTGCTCCTACCGCAGAACTAACTACCCCAATGCCTTTTGGTAAAAGCGGCAACGGCTTTTTTCGTTCACGGGCAAAATAACCTTTTTTCTGTAGCTTTTCTTTTAACTCTGCCAGGGCAATACTTTGTAACCCTATTCCGGCAGGCACAATCTCTTCTACATAAAACTGCAGAGAGGTTTCTTTAGGGTAAAGTGAAACATAACCCCTTAGCAAACAATCCAACCCATCTCTGGGCGTAAATTTTAAACTGCTGGCTCGACCTTTGAACATTACGGCTCGAATTACACTCGTCTGATCTTTAAGAGAAAAATAAAGATGTCCGGAACTATGCCTTTTAAAATTAGTGATTTCCCCTCTTACCCAAAGGCCGGATAAAATAGAATGTTGATCAAAAATTCTTTTGATTAAGGCACTTAATTCACTTACGGAGTAAATTTTTTTGTTCATAGGCTGCCTCCAAAGTGTTTTCGAGAAGCATCGTAATCGTCATCGGTCCCACTCCTCCGGGAACAGGAGTAATCCAACCAGCTCTTTCGGAAGCTGTAAGAAAATCTACATCTCCGGCTAGTTTTCCGCTAGGGAGACGGTTCATTCCCACATCCAAAACTATTGCACCCGGTTTAATCATTTCTCCGGTAATAAAACAAGGTTTTCCTATTGCCACAACAAGGATATCCGCAGTGCGAGTTATTTCCGCTAAATTTTGCGTGTAGGAATGACAAACGGTGACCGTGGCATTTTCCTTGAGCAACAGAGCAGCCATCGGCTTCCCTACGATATTGCTGCGTCCCACCACTACCGCCTTTTTTCCCCGAATATCAGGCATCATCTTTTCAATCAGTTTCAAACAACCATATGGAGTACAAGGAATCAAATAAGGATTACCGGCCAGCAATTTTCCGACATTTATCGGATGAAAACCATCCACATCTTTAAGTGGATCGATCGTTTCAATAATGACTTTTTCTCTAATCTGGTGCGGCAAAGGCAACTGTACCAGAATCCCATGAATATTCGTACTCTTATTCAAGCGCTCGATTAGCTGTACTAATTCTTCCTCAGTCGTTGAAGAAGGCAATCTAATCACCTGTGACTTAATCCCACACTCCTGACAAGCCTTTGCCTTGTTATTTACATAAATCTGAGAAGCTGAATCCGTTCCTACCAAAACTACCGCTAGACCGGGAACCAACCCATTTTGCTGCATTTTTTTTAACCTTAATCTGATCTCCTCGCGTAACATTTTCGCTACGGCTTTACCATCAATTATTTGAGCTAGCATTATCCTGTGATACCTCCAAGTTCAGTTTGTTCTTTCATATGTTTTGAAGCGGATTTCCTCACAAACGATAAAAGAGGGCTGTGGATTGTCTCAGCCCTTTTATAATTTATCTCTCCTTTTGTAAATTAGGGAGATCTTTAAGTACTTTACCCAGTATGCCATTAATAAAACGAGGGGATTCCTTTTCACCATATGTTTTAGCTATCTCAATAGCTTCATTAATAGTAACAGCCGCAGGCGTATTTTCCGAAAAAATTAATTCATACAGAGCAATACGCAGAATATTCCTATCTACTGCTGCTATTCTGTTCAAATCCCACTCAATAGCATATCTATCAATTACTCCATCAAGAAGAGACTGATTCTTAATAACCCCTTCCGCCAGGTAACTACTAAACTCTTTGACTTCAGAAGAACTATTTTCTTCTTCATAAAGCCTCAGCATTATTTCACTAGGTTCATTTTTACCCAAGTCTCGGGCAAATAGTACTTTCATGGCTAATTCGCGCGCTAAACGTCTGACCAAAAAGGGCCCTCCTTCAACATCAACTATCTTTCTTTTAAAATTCGCTCAATAACTTCTTTCAAGCTTTCATTATCATCAATCCGCTTACCTATAATATAACCGATATAAAGGCAAAAAGTAATAAATAAAGTCTGCCAAAAGCCTACCTTTATAACCATAATTCCAAAAGTCAAGCCAGATAAAAGGCCCATAACTTTGCCGCGATGTTTTATTAATTCTGTTAAAATTCGTTCAAGCATCGTCACGCCCCCTATTCTACTCGACTTGTTTTCGTTGTTTTTGCATCCATGCTTATTTTCGTAACCTGAACTTTAATGTTCTGTACGCTTGTCCCTGCTGTTTGCAAAAGATAATCCTTAATAGTTTGCTGTAACTCTGTAGTAACCTGCGGAATATTTACATCTGGTACTACCTGGACTTTTAGTAATAAGAATATTCCCTCTGCTGTTAGTTTGAGGATCGGCTTTACTTCTTGAACTCCTAAAACATTGTTGGAACTCTTGAGAATAAGCTGTTCAAGTGCAGACATCGTGATATTAACCTGTCCCAAATCATGATCGTGAATAACGGTAAATTTGATTGGCTTAGCTCTAAAACTATGATAAAAAAGCAGAAACATCATCAAAAAAATCAAAGCAGCAGTTATCCCAATAATCCATCTTATATTCAAATCCAGCAAATAAGGCTCAAGGAGATCCATCGATTCTGGCCAACTCAAGGCAATAAAGATAACAAAAGCGGAAATAAAAACATACCCTAATGATAAAATTCCCACAATTAACCTATTCCCAGAATTAGACATTTTAATCCCCCTATCGATCTCTTCTACTTATTCTTAAAAGGTTCCCCGTCTTTGACCTCATTGGGGAAGGCCACACCTTGTACATGAACATTAATTTCAATCACGGATAGCCCTGTCATACTTTCTACAGCCTTTTTAATATTACGTTGAATTTCATGGGCAACCTCGGGTATTCTTATCCCAAACTCCACAATTACATATACATCGATGGCTGCTTCCTTTTCTCCCACTTCTACCTTGATCCCTTTTGACGGGCTTTTCTTTCCCACAAATTCGGCAATTCCGCCGACGATGCCCCCACTCATTCCGGCAACCCCTTTAACTTCCGAAGCTGCAAGACCAGCAATAATAGAAACGACCTCATCAGATATTTTCACAGTACCTTCTTCTGTAAGAATAGTATTTTCCGGCATTTCTTTCTCCATATATGCTCCCCTCCTATTATACAATGAATATTATAGCAGAACCACTATCATTTA
>DHPU01000074.1:20318-20867 GCA_002407935.1 Peptococcaceae bacterium UBA5356 | reverse complement strand
AATAGATTGTTTTACTGCTTTGCTACCAACATCTTTAATCCATTTATATTCTATATTATTAGGTATAAATTCATTGTTAAGCCACTTAGAAAAATTCATCCCAGAAACAAATCTTTTTTCTTTTTGATAAACTTCTTTATTATGTGCCAAGTAGAAATTATAGATAAATCTACATACACCTAGAGTTTGATGAATTATTTGCTTCTGTTCTTCGGTTGGGTTAATCTCTGTTTTGTATGCTCTTAGCAATTTCTTCATCTCCCTCTATTTGTTTCTTGTATTTTCTAAGACCATTAAATCTATCTCTATGTGCTACAATAACTGTTTTTATTAATCCTAACATACAATCTTCTAAAAGTTTATTCCATATCCCATCTTTGCAATGTCTTTACTGATATTCCAAGCATCTCGGCAAATTCATTTGGTTTATATATATATATTTGTCAACATTATTGAGTGCTGTTCATTTCCTCCTTTACGCATATCTTTGCATCTCTTAAAATTTATATATCTTAAAAAATTATTCATCATAAACTTTCTAGTTCGACT
>DHPU01000074.1:0-20128 GCA_002407935.1 Peptococcaceae bacterium UBA5356 | reverse complement strand
TTTTCCAAGGCTTTGGCGATATATTCATTAAGCTCTCCGGCACAAGTGCGATAAACCTCTACCGGCTGACCGAAAGGATCCAAAATATCCTGATTCTTTATCTCCAGCTCAATTTTTTTCAGCTCCGTCATTTCCGCGCCGGCGATTACCGCTATTTGCTTTTCCCAGTCTTTAAATTCATCCTCGACTTTTTCTAATTGCCGCAGTAATTCCTCTTTACGTTTTTCTAAAGCGGCAATTTCCTGACGATGCGCCTGAAAAAAAGCTCGCTTTTTCTTTTCAATTTCCATGTAAAATAAGGTGGCTTTTTCTTTTAAGGCTTGTAAAGCTTCTTCCCCCTGCGCATATTCTTTTAAAAGGTATACTTTGCCTTGCGCTTCCGGCAATATATCCTCAATATATTTTTTGTGTCTTTCCGTCATCGTCAAAATTAAATCCGCTTCTTGCAACATCTGCACTGTTAAAAACCTTGCTTTATGTTGGGAAAGATCTAATCCCCATTCAGACATTACTGCTCTAGCTTGAGCTGAGGCCGCTTCATCATCAATAGCCCCCGTTCCTGCCGAAATCACCCTTATCGTTGCCACTCCTCCTTCTTCTGTTTCTCTGCGCCGGAGATAATCGCGGGCCAAAACTTCTGCCATAGAACTGCGGCAAGTATTGCCCGTACAGATAAAAAGAATTGTCCCTACTTTTTGGGGTGCTTTTTCTTGCTTTTTCTCTTCCACCTGACTCATCCCCCTCTTACCGGATTAAGATTTTCAGACCAATCAAGACTAAGATGATTCCCCCTAGCAAACCTGCCTTTTCGCCCACCGCTTTATGCAATCCTTTGCCAAAAACTAAACCTGTGGCCGTCATTAATCCTGCCACTATGCCCATCGTTAGTACCGTTAAAATTAAATCTACCTTTAATGTTCCCAACCCAAAACCTACTGTCAAGGCATCCAAACTGACACTGCCCGCCAGCAAAACCAAACTCAAGGGACTTTGCAGATTAAAGGTAGGCTCCTTGGTAAAACCTACTTGCCGCCAATTGTCCCAGATGGTATTTAACCCAATCGCCAAAAGAACTAACGCCCCGATAATACTCGCAATTGGCCCGGCTATATTTCCCAGATACGCTCCCAAATAAAGACCAATTAGAGGCATGAAAATATGGAATACGCTCACCACGCCGGAAACAAGCAGAATCTCTCTGATTTTCACTCCCAGTAGGCCGATGCTGATCGCCACCGAAAAAGCGTCAACACCCAAAGCCACTGAAACCAATAACACCATTGGATAATTCAAGTTAATCTCTCCCTATGTGTTCCTTTCCCTATGTATTAATTACCTTATAACCGGCAGATTTCAGCAAACGATTCATCAGAGCGACACCCAGCCCCTCCTCCCGGTATGTCTCCGTCAAAACTACATCTACTTTCGCCATATCACAATTGCGTAACTCGCTATATAAAACTCGGGCAATATCCTCTAGGTGGGTACAGCTACCCAGTTTTCGTCCATAAGTAATCTCACTAGCCTCACTAGCTAAGTCTTTCAGGCTTTGCCAAGTTTCCGTGGTTAAAAGTACGCCGACTTTTTTCCCTTGCCGCTGATAATTTATCAGCAGTTCTCTAATTTTAGACGCTACCTTCTCTGGTGTTCCATTGAGCAGAAGCACTTCTGCCCGCGGTGCATAATGCTTATATTTCATCCCCGGTGCCTTAGGTTTTTGCTGTGGATCACTCAGACCGGGATCCAGTAATACCGTCCCTAAAACAGCGGATAAATCTTCCCAAGTAATCCCCCCCGGGCGTAAAATAACAGGCACCTCGCCGGATAAATCCAACACCGTCGACTCCAGTCCTACCCCTGTCGGGCCGCTTTCCAAAACAGCTTCAATCCGCCCTCCCAAGTCTGCATAAACATGCTGACCGGTCGTGGGACTGGGGTAACCGGAGCGATTCGCACTGGGAGCCGCTAAGGGTACCCCGCTAGCCTCAATTAAAGCCAAGGCTACAGGATGCCGCGGCATGCGAATGGCTACTGTAGCCAAACCCGCCGTGACTTCAGCGGGAATTAGGGCTGCTTTAGGCAAAACCAACGTCAACGGGCCGGGCCAAAAAATATTCATTAGTTTTTGCACCTGCTTGTCGACCTGTCGGGCTAAACGAAAAACCTCATCCTGCTTTGCCACATGTAAAATCAACGGATTATCAACAGGTCTTCCTTTCGCTGTAAAAATCCGTCTGACCGCTTGGGAATTCAAGCCATCAGCCCCAAGACCATAAACCGTTTCCGTAGGAAAAGCAACTAAACCACCGCTCCGAATAATCGCCGCGGCCTGTCTAATAAGCTCTTGCTCCGGATTCTCCGCCGACACAGGCCAAAATTTTGTTTCCACTGCTCTTCAACCTTCTCTGCTAAACACTATTACTAAATTACCAAATTATCATTTTAATGAACCTCTAACGACCCATCACTATACTTGTTCACTTTTAAACCTAGTATACCACAACCCGCTCCCTCTCCTCCAGATCGCGCAGAATTTTTACGGGTGCCAGCCCCTTTTCCGCCAGAATCGCCGTAACCGCGGCTCCCTGCTGCCAACCAATCTCCAGCAGTAGGTGTCCTTCCGGGAGCAAATAAGTTTGCGCTGCCGCCGCAATCCGGCGATAAAAAGCCAAACCATCCTGCCCCCCTGCCAGTGCTAAAACAGGTTCCTTTTGCACATCAGGAGGCAAGTTTTGCATTTCCGCGGCACTAAGATAAGGAGGATTAGAGATAATCAAGTCAAAACGTTCTCCTCGTGTTAAGGGTTGAAAAAGATCGCCCTGCAAAAAGATGATTTTTTTCTTCAATCCGAGCCTAACGGCATTTTTGCGGGCAACCTCTAAGGCCTCCTCCGAAACATCAATCGCCACCACTTCCACCTTAGGAAGATAATAAGCCAAGCTCAGCGCAATGGCTCCACTGCCCGTCCCTAGTTCCAAGATACGCGGACGCACTCTCTCCCGCATTAACTTTAATGCTTCTTCCACCATTACCTCCGTCTCCCATCTGGGGATAAGCACCGCAGAGGATACCTGTATCGGGAGCGACATAAATTCCTTTTCTCCCAATAAATAATGCAAGGGTTCCTGAGCACCTCTTTGCTTCACCAGTAAGGCAAACGCTTCCCAAGCCGCATCAGACAACCGCTCCTGCCGTTCGATGACCAGATGCAGAAAATCCTTCTGCCAAGCTTTAGCCAGCAGCAGCCGAGCTTCTTGCTGGGCCAGCCGCTTTGTCCATTCTCGCTCTCTTAAAAAGGAAGCCGCCCACTGGAGAGCCTCCTCTCCGGTATGCGGCCTTTGCTGACTCTGCATCATGAATCCACCGTCTTTAATTTTTCAGCCTGATCACTCGTAATCAGTGCATCGATGAATTCATCAAGTTCTCCTAACAGAACTTCTTCCAAACGGTAAGAAGTAAGACCAATTCGATGATCCGTTACTCTTCCTTGCGGAAAATTATAAGTACGAATTCTCTCACTGCGGTCACCACTTCCCACCATTACCCGACGCACGCTGGCCATTTCCCCCATTTGTTCTTCCTGGGCTTTTTCCAGCAGCCGTGCCCGTAAGACCTTCATCGCCTTGTCTTTATTCTTATGCTGCGACTTTTCATCCTGACAAGAAACAACTATGCCGGTAGGTATATGTGTAATCCGGACAGCCGACTGGGTAGTATTAACCGACTGTCCGCCCGGCCCGCTGGAGCAAAAAATATCCACCCTAATCTCATTGGGATCTATCTCAATATCCACTTCTTCGGCCTCAGGCAGAACGGCAACCGTTGCCGCCGAGGTATGAATCCGCCCTCCCGATTCGGTAGTAGGAACCCGCTGTACCCGATGCACTCCGCTTTCAAACTTCAACCGGCTATAGGCCCCTTTCCCCTCAATCATCACGATAACTTCTTTAAATCCGCCAATATCCGTATAGTTAGCAGAAAGCAGTTCTACCTTCCAGTGCTTTTTTTCGGCATAACGGGTATATATCCTTAACAGATCAGCCGCAAATAAAGCGGCCTCCTCGCCACCCGTACCTCCCCTGATTTCGATAATGACATTCTTTTCATCATGAGGATCCTTCGGTAAAAGTAAAACTTTTAAACTGCTTTCCAGCTTTGTTTCCCGTTCTCTTAATTCTTCCAGATCGGCTTGGATCAATTCGCCAAATTCCGGATCCTGGTTATTCGCCAAAAGCTCCTCATTATCTTGCCTATTTTGGAGAATTTGCCTATATTCCCTATATACCAAAACGACTTCTTCTAAAGCGGCATGAGCTTTGGTATGTTTTTTCCATTCACTCTGGTTGCTAATAACCTCCGGATCACTAATCAACTGCGTCAATTTCTCATAACGCTCTTCCAACTGTTGTAGTTTTTCTAACATCTTTCTTCTTCCTCCGCTTCCAATACTTTTTGCAAAGCATAGATAGCCACTTCCAATTGACTGTCATCCGGTTCTCTTGTCGTTAACTTCTGTAACCACAAACCTGGCATACTGCAAATTCGCATCAACAAAACATGCTGATATTTCCCGGTAATTTTGAGAAATTCATAAGATACTCCTGCTACTACAGGAAGCAGAATAATACGGGAAATAAGGCGTGCCCAAATGCCCGTTTCGCCCACCAGCGAAAAAACCAGAATACTGATGACCATCACAAAAAGTAAAAAACTAGTGCCGCACCGAGGGTGTAGAGTCGAATATTTACGGGTGTTTTCTACCGTTAACTCTTCCCCGGCTTCATAGGTATGAATCGTCTTGTGTTCTGCCCCATGGTATTCAAAAACGCGCTGGATATCCTTCATAAAAGAAATAGCTACCACATAAGCCAAAAATACCAAAACTCGGAATAACCCCTCCAAAAGATTCTGTAGCATATGTCCCGGCACGTATGCTTTCAATAAATAAGCTAACCCTACCGGCAAAAGAGCAAACAGCCCCGTCCCTACTACTAAGGCAAAGGCTACGGAAAGTCCTAATTCCCAATTGCTTAGTGACTCGCCTTCCCCTTCCCCCTCCACCACCTGATTAGCGGAAAAGGTTAAGGTTTTAATCCCAATAATCATTGATTCAATTAATGCTACAAAGCCTCTGATTAAGGGTAGCTTTAAGAAAGGAAACCGCTCCGCCACGGAACTAACCGTCTGCAGATCCAGCACAATTTCCTCCGGGGTACGCCGTACAGCAACCGCCATATTCTTCTTTCCGCGCATCATTACGCCTTCAATAACAGCCTGCCCTCCATAATAATAACGGGACATTTGCAGCCCACCTTTCTACTCCTGCCTTGCCAAACACAAACAAAACACGATACTTCCAAGAAACTCTGAAAAATATAGCAGAGCCAAGGCTCTGCTATATTTTAACTTATTCGAGGCCATACTTGCTTTTAAATCTTTCCACACGTCCCGTTGTAAATACGGTACGTTGTTTACCAGTGAAGAAAGGATGGCATTTGGAACAAAGTTCCACCTTTAGATTCTGCTTTGTAGATCCTGTTTCAAAGGTTTCCCCGCATGCACAAGTCACAGTAGCTTTGTAATATTTAGGATGAAGACCCTCTTTCACATTTTCACCTTCTTTCAAAAACCCTTCCTATAAACAACTAAGCAACCCACTGTCGTACAAATCATTACATTAAAATATTATAGCATAGGAATTTTCATAGCACAAGAGAAGAAAATTTTACGATGTTGTTAATCAGGGAAAATGTTATCCCCTTTAAAAGGGCAAATATGCTGTGCCTTACTATGGGCAGCCCTTGCCTAAAACAATGGCCAGACTTAAAGAGCACGTCTCGTATATTGGGTTTTCTTATCGATCCTGTGCCGTGCTTCCAAGAAACGAATCGTTCCGGAGGCTCCCCGCATAACTACGGTATGGGTAGTCACATAATTACCATAATAACGTACCCCCTTCAGAAAATCCCCGTCCGTAATCCCTGTTGCGGCAAAAACCACATCGTCACCTTTCACCAAATCATCTAATGTAAGGATTTTCTTCGTATCAATAACGCCCAATTTATGAGCCCGTTCAATATCTTGCTTTTTGGTCGGCCAAAGCCGGCCTTGCAGTTCTCCGCCGGTACAACGCTGGGCAGCAGCGGCTAGTACCCCTTCGGGAGCGCCTCCAATCCCAATTACCATGTCAACACCGGAGCCTGGAATACTGGTAGCTACCACCGGCGAAACATCCCCATCGGTAATCAGTTTAATCCGTGCCCCGATTCTTCTTAATTCCTCAATAATCGTTGCATGACGTTCCCGATCTAAAACTACCACCGTAACGTCCTCAACTTCTTTATCTAAGCTCTTCGCCACCGCCTTCACATTTTCCGTAACGGTAGCATCAAGACTAATCTTGCCTACCGCCGCCGGACCCGCCGCGATCTTTTCCATGTACATATCCGGAGCATGCAGTAAGCAATTTTTGGGGGCAACCGCCAAAACGGCAATTGCACCCATCAAGCCTTTGGCAACTAGATTAGTTCCTTCTAGCGGATCAACAGCTACATCAACCTGCACATGTTGTCCCGTCCCTACTTTTTCTCCTATGTAGAGCATTGGCGCTTCATCCATCTCGCCTTCACCAATAACCACCGTACCATCAATATTAACCGTGTCAAACATGGCTCGCATTGCCTCAACAGCCGCACCATCTGCATTATTTTTATCTCCCCGCCCCCACCAACGAGCCGAAGAAATCGCCGCCGCTTCTGTAACACGGGCAAATTCCAAAGCTAATTCCCGCTCCATTACTGAACATAATCTTTCAGTAGACATTCCTTTTCCTCCTCTTAATCTCCTAATCTTCCGGTTCTCTCTCTGTTTCTTTGTCCCTTTATTTCTTTGTCTTTTTGTCTTTTTGTCTTTTTGTCTCTTTTCTTCTTCTTTATTTAGCTTATTTAGCCTTGCTTTCCCAATCTTTTTGGAATTTTTCTAGCCCCAGTGCCGTCATGGGATGCTCAAACATCTGCAAAAAAACCTTATAAGGGATCGTGGCAATATCAGAGCCTGCCTTGGCCGCTTCTACGACATGCAAGGGGTGACGGATACTGGCCGCAATAACTCGGGTGGACAACTCATGAAGCTGAAACATGGCTACAATATCGCTCACTAAAGAGATTCCGTCAGCCCCCACATCATCCAGTCTCCCTACAAAAGGACTAACATAAGTTGCCCCCGCCCTTGCCGCTAAAAGTGCTTGGTTAAGGGAAAAAACCAAAGTCACATTAGTCTTGATCCCTTCTCTGCTTAAAATCGGCACACACTTGATTCCTTCACGGGTCATGGGGATCTTGACCACTACATTTTCCCGAATTTCCGCCAGTTTCCGAGCCTCTTCAATCATCTCCGCAGTAGTGATAGACAGCACTTCCGCACTGACCGGACCGGGAATTAATTGCGTAATTTCCTGAACAATCTCCACAAAATCCCGACCTTTTTCTTTCGCCACCAAAGAAGGGTTAGTAGTGATCCCTGTAATTACTCCATACTGAGCGGCCTCTTTTATTTCCGCAAAATTAGCCGTGTCCAAAAAAAGTTCCAAAACCATCACCTCACTTTAAAAATTTAAATGGGTACAGGCGGGTTGTCCTGTACCCTTAAAATATTATGCTTTCCCATTACTGCCAAAGATACGGATTTTTTCCCTCACTATTTCGGTCATCGCTTTTCTGGCCGGACCTAAAATTTTACGCGGATCAATTTCCTGGGGATTGTTAGTGATAACTTCTTTAATCCCCTTCACAAACGCCTCACGAATATTCGTATCAATATTTACTTTGCGCACCCCTAGGGAAATCGCTTTTTGTACATCCCGGTCAAGTACTCCGGAAGAACCGTGCATCACAATAGGTACATTAACCAGCCGTTGGATTTGCGCCAACCTGTCGAAGTCCAATTTGGGCTCGGCTTTATATTGTCCATGGGCTGTTCCTATTGCTACCGCAAGAGAATCAACCCCCGTCTGCTCTACAAAATATTTCACATCAGCAGGATCAGTTAACATCGCCTCTTTTTCATCAACAGTAATATCATCCTCTGTCCCAGCAATTTTCCCAATTTCTGCTTCGGTGGACACCCCTACTGCCTTGGCAATCTCCACAATCCTCTTCGTAATAGCAATGTTCTCTTCCAAAGGAAGCTTCGAGCCATCAAACATGACCGCGGAAAACCCTTTCGCAATACACTGCACAACCTGTTGGAAATCCGTCCCATGATCCAGATGTAAACAGACCGGAACCCGGGTATTCTTCGCTCCGGAATGAACCAACCCCACAATATAATCCAGCCCCGCATATTTAATTGCTCCTTGACTCGCTTGAATAATTACCGGAGAGTTTTCTGCTTCGGCAGCGGCAATAATGGCCTGGATAATTTCCATGTTGTTGCAATTAAATGCGCCAATTGCATAATTCCCTTTTTGAGCTTGATCTAATAATTCTTTTCCTGTTACTAACGGCATTTCTGTAAAACTCCCTTCAGCTTACTATTTATTTTTGACTCTGCTCTTCCTTTTTAACCGCTTTTCCTCAAGATAGCGACGTGTATCTGCCTCTAATTGAATGGCTTCTATCTTATGAACCGCCTGTAAATCACGGGCTGATTCGGCGAAAATAATCCCAACGGCATGACAATCTGTACAGCTTATTTGTACTCGATCAGGGAAGGCGGCTATATCCAGCCCTCTTCCTCCACAGCTGCAAGAAATTTGTCCTCTTTCCGACATTTTACGAAGAAAATCCAGAACCTGATACATTATTTCAGAGTTAAGAAAATAATCCTTGTCGTTAAGTTCGCCCGCCATCTCCCTAAAAGCAATTTCCTCTTTATTAATCATTTGCACAACCTCTTCCTTGGTACCCATATAACCAAGTTCCACTCCTGTGTTTTCGCAATTGATCGGAAGAGCTTTGTTGTTCCATAAAATCTTTCCCCGCACATTTAAAAAATGCTTTTTTTCACACATCAAGCACGCTACCTGCAGGCAATATAAATCTCGTCTTTTTCTGCTGACCTTAATTAAATCATTTCCGCAATCGCAGAAAAAGTTTACATTACTTCTTTTTCCACAATGAAAACGAGACAGAGAATATAAATTCATTTTGCCACATTTGGGGCAACGCAATGCCAGTACGGTACTAGTAGTAATCAGCACCTTCATACCTACTTTCTCACACGCCTTTATATGTATATATACATCTGTATAAAATTATTCTTCATTTTTCGCAAAAATCCTCCCTTCTTGAAATGTTAATTATTGATAACTTTTTCTAGCACTTCTTTAATTTCTTGAAGATTAAACGGTTTCCTAATCACCGCATCGATCTTTACATTTTGTGCTTCATCCAATAAATCCGAGTCTCCATACCCTGTCATCACGATCCCTTTTAAACCGTTTACCGTTTTCATCAATCTTTTCATGGTATCAATCCCATTCATTTCCGCCATTTTTAAATCAACAAGCGCAATCTCAAAATTATGTTTTTTCGCTATTTCTAAAGCTTCACGACCGGTAGACGCTACCTCAACATTAAATCCTAAAAACGAACATGCTTCTGTCAGCAATTTACGGATTCCCTCCTGATCATCCACAATTAAAATTCTTGATCCGTTACCCAAGAACTACACCATCCTTCCTCTTTCCTCTTTCCTCTTTCCTCTTTCCTCTTCTCCGTTTTTTCCTCTTCTCCCCTATTCCCGTTCTGCCAGGCTCCGTCTGCTGCTCGATAAACTTTCGGTATGTCTGCTCTTATCGCCGTTCTCCTCGCCGGAATACACGCAACCATTCCCACCTTAATTCCTTGCACCGCCGAAACATCAACCATAGTAAGCTGCATTCCTACCTTACCAATAATCCTCCCCGTTCCCCCGGGGAATTGTACCAAAGGGCTTAATTTCTGACAGCCAAAATATCTCAATACCAGCTTAGCCATTCCTTTCACTACATCCAGCAAATTAGCCGGTTTTAAAAGAGGTTCAACCTGTATCCCATCCACAAAGCCTACCGGTAAAATAGCGATCAAAACTGGTTTAGACGCCTTGAAAGTCCTTCCGTAACCGGCCGTTTGCCCTGTGGGTAATTTTCTTATATAAATTACTTTCGCTTTTAAGTCCCAAGAATCCTTTAATTTTAAATTTTTTTCCATATAAGGAGCCGGTGCTTGTCCATACAGCAAAGTGCCGACACGCACCATATCAAGTTGCATCTCCGGCAGCTCCAGCACCGCAGCACTATTGGCCATGTGTTTAAGCAAGCCGTTAATACCCGCTCGCTCTAGCTCCTCACAAGTTTCCTGAAAGATGCCGAACTGCCGATAACAATACTTTTTATTTCTCCACATCGCGGTAGCTAAATGAGAGTAAACACCTTCCAAGAATAACCCGGGCGTTTGCTTAATTTTCTGTGCCGCCGCAACAACCTCCTGCGGCCAAAAACCAAAACGACCCATCCCTGTTTCCACTTTAAGATGTACCTTAATAATACGGTTACTTTTTTCTGCGGCCTCCCTTAACCATTGGATAGCTTCGTAACTCGCTACTGTAGCCGTTAAATCAAAATCCACAAAACTGGTCGCCTCCTCCGGCAAAAAGGCCCCAAAAACCAGAATGGGCGCCGTTATCCCCGCCTGGCGCAGTGCCCTTCCTTCCTCCGGCGTGGTCACCCCCAGCATCTCTACCCCCTGTTCTTCCAATACTCTGCTTATGGCGATGGCCCCATGCCCATAAGCATCCGCCTTCACCACGCCCAGTATTTTTACCTCCGGCTTAATTTTTTGTCTTATTTCCCGATAATTATGTTGAATAGCAGCAAGGTCTACCTCTACCCATCTAGAGCCAACCTTAATCTTCTCTGTCTGCACATTCTCCATCTGCACACGTACCCCCTTTAGGTCCCTTTAGTGCCTTTTTCAAGGCAATCAGCCGCCTGATGTTTTTCTGATAAAACGGTTCTAAGGTTGTCCATAAACGATAATAAAAAGGGGAGAAAACTAAATCATATTCACCCACAAACTCCGTAAAGGTACCATTAAATCCTTTTTTAAAGCGATAAAGACCATATAGAGGGTTATCCTCCGCTAAATCTCCCGGGACTCCCCGGAAATCATACATTTTACAGTTGTTTTCTTTGGCCCATTTAATCATCGTCCACTGCAGCAAATAATTAGGCATAACATTACGATGAGCATTAGAAGAAGCGCCATAAATATACCACGCTTTATCTCCAAACAAGAAAGCCAAAGTACCCGCAATCGGCACGCCTTGATAATAGGCCATGAAAAGTTTTAAATACCCTGCCGGCACAAGCAGCCGCCACATTTCCTCGAAATAAGCATAGGAACGCACCAAAAACTTATCGCGTTCTGTCGTCTCCTTCAACAACTCGTAAAATTGCGCCAACTCATCCTCTCCGCAATTTTCCTTAATCTCTACCCCTTTTTTAATCGCGAGACGAATATTATAGCGAGTCTTCGCCTGAAAATCTTTAAAAAGCGTCTCCGGATCAGACTCTAACCCTAGCCGAAAAACGAATTTAGGCTGAATTCCTTCAAATCCGGCTCCTTTCCCAGCCGAGACAAAGCCACGTGTCTGCAAATATTCTCGAAAAACCTGCTCCTCATACCCCATATCCGGATCAATCTTCAAAAAAATAGCCCCTTTTTCTTCGGCTAATTTTTTAATTTCTCCCCATAAAAAATCTAACAGTTCAACATTATGAACATCCCCCACCGGACCCCGCGGCGCATAAAAAATCTGCTTGCCAAGGACGGGAATGCGACGTGCCAAAATACTAATGGCGGCAACAGGCTTTCGCTCTCCGTCTTCCTCCGTTTCCACCAATAATCGATAGGGCTGCCATTCACCTTTTCCTTTTAAGTCCCCCCATTCCCAGGACTGCAAAATATGTCCCTTTTCCGCCGTCATCACAAATCTATTAAAATACCCCTTTTCTTCAGGAGTAAGTAATCTTCCCCAAAACATGAAGCCCCTCCTTTGTTGTGCCTTCTTATTATATCCCTCTATTTAATACATATTACTACTTTTCTTCACTATATTACTATACCATATCTTGACGAGCCTTGATTAAAAATTACAGCTTCCGCAATATGGGAAAAGGTGCAGCAAATGCTGCACCTGCTTCTTAAAAAATCTCCGATAAATTTTGTTTCTTTACAACATCTCTTTACTATCTTTTTAGCTGCTTCTTCAACGCAGCGCCAAGCAAATCACGAAATAAGGGATGGGCTCTATTGGGTCTAGACTTAAACTCCGGATGAAACTGACATCCAACAAACCAGGGATGATCAGGGAGTTCGATAATTTCTACCAATTCTTGATCAGGGGATTGCCCGCTAATCACCAGCCCCTGCTTAGTTAAAATATCTCGATAAGCATTATTAAATTCAAAACGGTGCCGATGTCTTTCCGCAATCTCCTTCTGCTGATAAGCAGCATAGGCCTTGGTTTCTTCTTGCAGAACACAAGCATAACTGCCTAATCTCATCGTACCACCCAAATCGGTAATCTCCCTTTGCTCCGGAATTAAACTAATTACCGGATGAGGAACATCAGCCTGGAATTCCGTACTACCGGCCTCAAGGCCTGCTACATTACGAGCAAATTCCACTACCGCCAACTGCATTCCCAGGCAAATTCCCAAAAAAGGGATCCCGTTTTCCCGTGCATATTTAATTGCCTTAAGCTTCCCTTCCGTACCCCGATCGCCAAAACCACCGGGAAGCAAAATGCAATCCGCCCCTTTTAAAAACTCTTCCGAATCACTCCCGTTATCTAAACCAACCGAAGAAATCATCTCTACTTTAACCGCAACATTATGATAAATCCCGGCATGATACAAGGCCTCACATACACTAATATAAGCATCAGGAAGCTCTACATACTTTCCTACCAAAGCAACTTTGACACTTCCCTGAGGGTTTTTAATCTTCCGGACTATTTTTTCCCATTCAGCAAGCTGAGCCTGTCCACATTGCAGGTTTAACCGCTCAATCACAATATCATCTAAGCCTTCTTCTTTTAGCCTCAACGGTATCTCATAAATACTCTCCGCATCTACCGCCTGAATAACCGCATCCTTATCAATATCACAAAACAAGGCTAATTTCTCTTCCATTCCCTTAGAAAGAGGCATCTCCGAACGACAAACAATCGCATCCGGCTGAATTCCAATACTCCTCAATTCCTTCACACTATGTTGCGTAGGTTTAGTTTTAATTTCCCCCGCCGCCTTAAGATAAGGAACTAACGTAACATGAATATACATCACATTATCCCGGCCTACATCACTTTTAATCTGTCTGATTGCTTCCAAAAAAGGTAAAGACTCAATATCCCCTACCGTACCGCCTATTTCCGTAATAACCACATCAGGATTAGTTTCTCCGGCCACGCGACGAATGGCATCCTTAATTTCATTAGTAATATGCGGGATAACCTGCACCGTTCCCCCTAAATAATCCCCTTTTCTTTCTTTGTTAATGACCGACCAGTAAATTTTCCCCGTAGTCGTATTGCTCAATCTACTCACATTAATATCCACAAACCGCTCATAATGTCCCAGGTCAAGGTCCGTTTCGCCTCCATCTTCTGTTACAAAAACCTCTCCATGCTGATAAGGGCTCATTGTCCCGGGATCAACATTAATATAAGGATCAAATTTTTGGATCGCTACCTTTAATCCACGACTTTTTAACAGGCAGCCTAAAGACGAAGCTGTGATTCCTTTCCCCAGGGAAGATACGACTCCACCCGTTATAAAAATGTATTTTGTCATAACTTCTTCCCCTCCTCCCTTGCAGTCATTTTTAACATTTATTTTTAGTATTTATTTTTAGCATGCCTTTTTAACATACCTTTTAAATTTTATACTTCCCCTGCACTTACGTCAACAACGTTTTTAATTAGCTTTAAAGAGTACCTTTAAAAAGGGTAAACACATAAAAGCAGCCGGTTTTACCCGGCTCGCTTAGTCTTCTTCCCATTCATCCTCTCCCTCTTTAACCGTATTATCAAATTTGTTAGCAAGTTCTTTCTCTTCACCCTCAATCTCATTTTGTAAGGATCGGCGATGAAAGGGGGGATTATGCGCTCCATAGGCAAGATTGCGTCTAACAACTTTTGCCTGTGTCCATTCGCGCAAACCCCAATTACCTTGACCCAAACAAATAAAGCGATTGTCTAAAGTAAGCTGCGTATGAATAGACGCCATTCTTTGATGGTCATCTAACGGCCAGCCTTGGGTCGTAAAAATCTGCTGTAACAGCTCCCTTAAACTCTTCCCTTGACGATCAACAGAAGACTTCAGTACCTGATAAATTATGTCTACTTCCGACTCTCCCATTAGCAACACCCCTTATCAGATATAACAAGAATATTCTCCTATTCTCATTATATTGCCCATTTTCCTGCAAGCTTTGAATAAATAATAAAATATTTTTAGGCTACATTCTTTCCGGAGTACTTACTCCTAATAACAGCAGGACATTACGCAAAGTTATGCGAGTGGCCTCCACAAGAAGCAGTCTTGCTTTTCGCAGCTCCTCTTCATCAGTCAAAACACGGCAGCTATTATAAAAGCTATGAAAAAGCGAAGCTAAATCATGAGCATACCTCGTGAGACGATGTGGTTCATAGCTAACCGCCGCTTCGATAATCTCCTCAGGAAAATCCGCAAGCTTACGCAGTAAATCTATTTCAGCATCCTCTTTTAATAAAGTAAAATCTGCCGCTCCACTCTCCGTCAGTTTTTCAGGACTGGCCTTTAAAATACTACAAATACGCGCATGAGCATACTGCACATAATAAACAGGATTTTCCGCCGATTCCTCTTTCGCTAAATCTAAATCAAACTCCAAATGGCTATCCGGACTACGCATTACAAAGAAAAAGCGTGCCGCATCCCTGCCTACTTCATCCATTAGTTCGGCCAGCGTAATATACTGCCCGCTCCTTTTGGACATACGGACAATTTCTCCCTCTTGGGAAAGACGCACCAACTGCATTAAAATAACCTGCAGCTTCTCCGGGTCATAGCCTAAAGCACGCATTGCCCCCTTCATCCGAGCTACATGCCCATGATGATCCGCACCCCAAATATTGATAACTTTTTGAAAACCCCTCTCGAATTTATTCTGATGGTAAGCTATATCAGCCGCAAAATAAGTGGGAAGGCCATTAGAACGGACCATCACTTCATCTTTTTCATCCCCAAACTGCGTTGTCTTCAACCAAAGTGCGCCTTCTTTTTCATAAATATACCCTTTTTCCTGAAGCTCCTGAATAGTTTTCGTAATTGCCCCACTATCATGTAAAGTTTGTTCGCTAAACCAAACATCATACTCTACCCCAAAACGAGCCAAATCATTTTTGATATTAGAGATTTTCTCTTGCAACGCTTTTTGAATTAAAAACTCCCTCCGTAAAGACGCCTCGACCTTTAAATAAGCATCTCCTACCTCCGCCATAATCTTTTTTACTGTTTCAATAATATCCTCACCATGATAACCTTCTTCAGGAAAATCAACATTTTCTCCTAAAAGCTGTAGATACCGAGCTTCCAAAGATTTGCCAAAATTCTCAATCTGATTACCGGCATCATTAATATAAAATTCTTTACTTACCTCGTAGCCGGCCGCCTTCAATAAATTACACAGTGTATCCCCTAACGCAGCTCCCCTGGCATTACCCATATGTAAAAGACCGGTGGGATTAGCACTAACGAACTCGATCTGCACTTTTTCTCCTTGCCCAAAGCTGGATTTCCCAAAATTTTTATCCTCAGCAATAATCTGAGGCACTAATTTATAAAGCCAACCGGTTCCCAAGTAAAAATTAAGAAAGCCCGGTCCGGCAATTTCCACCTTCTCGAACCTATCAGCACCAGCGGCGCTGCTATTACTGCTGCTATCACTGCTGCTATCACTGTTATTGTTACTACTCTCCAAATTAGCTAAGATGATTTGCGCAATTTGCCGGGGCGGCATTTTAGTCTCTTTACTTAAAAGCAGAGCGGCATTAGTAGCAAAATCGCCATGCGCTTTTTCCCGCGGTATTTCCACCGCAAAATTCGGCATTTCCCGAAAATCCAGCTGTCCCTTTGTCTTCGCTTGTTGTAAAGCTTTTTCTATTTCAAATGTCACTTGTTCTTTTTTAGCAGCAACCATATTACTCATTCAACAACTCATCTCCCCTACATATTTCCGGCTGACACTTAAGTTAACCACCACAATTATATGTTTGTTCCTGCCTCCATGTCAAGGTCGATACAAAGACACGGGGGACGGTTCTCCTGTGTCCTTTTATTCAACTTTAAACTCAAACTCGGGGGAAGGGGTAATTCTTGTAATTATTTCTTCACTGCCCGTTTCCGCATCATAAAAAATAGCAAATTTTTCTTCATAAAAAGAACCTCTTGCTTCCCAGGTTAAAATCTCCTTCCCCCATGTATTCACGATTAAAGCGGGGCGAATTATTTCCAACTTTAGCCTGGGGCTAACCATTTGACGTACATCACTTTCCTTTAACTTAGGCACCGGCAAATTCCTGGTGCGGTGATACATATAATAGGGAGTCCCTTCGAAACCGGTTATCTCTCCATCATCAAGAGCCACTTGGATCTTTACCTGATCCGGATACAACAGCACTTCTCCCTGCCGCGGAACAAAAGTATAAACCCCCATATTATCTTCTTTTTGCGCCTGTACTAAAACAAAATTGGGTAGTTTATGCCGCTCCAAAAATGCTTTACCCTTCTGTGCTCCCTCATCTAAATCCAGCTTGCTGCTTTCCGGGGTTTTAGCTTTCATCGCCCAGATTACCGACCCATCTAACTTGCTAATATCAATATAGACAGGGCTCGCCCCCTCCTTAGGTAAAGGCGCTATTTCAATGCCATAAGTAGGGATATCCCCGACCCCCTCATAACTAAGCGAGGCTTGATGTTTGCCCGGAGTGGGATACCACCAATTCAGGGCAATTTTTTCCGCTTCTCCTAAACTGATTTCTTCCTCCCCCCGTACTTTCCTGGTTTCCTGTTCTACCGGAGCAAAATCATCCCCCACATTTATTTCCGGATATTGTTCCATCTTTTTCTCCAGTAAATTAAACCCATCAATAATCGTATTATCTTGTAAATTACCGCCACCGGCTAAAGACGCTACTTCCACCTGAGTCCAGCTCAATCCCTGATTTAAAATCTTCGCTCCTAATTTCTGCAAATCATCTCCCAAAGTTCTGGAACGTTGATATAGCTCTTCAATCGTTTTAATATTTTGTTCGGCAAGCTTGCCTTGCCCCCGAGCGATCTGACTCAAAAGAGCATTAGCCATATCACTGGTATCGGCTAAAAACTTTTCCGTTTGGGAAAGCGGTAAAAAAGCTAAAGGTAATCCCCCTATATTGGACTGAGCGGCAAAAACCTGTCTCCAAACAGTGGCCATCGTCAGAATCGCTTGTTCCCTAGAAGAAGTAACTAAAGCCTGGGCCAGTTGGCCCGAAATATTATCCAGATGCCAGACTAATTCGTGATAAGCTTTCTGATACTGGCTCTCTGCTCTATTTTGTAAATCTTGTCTTACTCTGGACTCCTGATATCCCCACGCCCCAACCCCGATTAAAGCTATTACCAGTAAGCCCGGCAATAGCCACTGCCGCCAATTTTTACTGTCCATATTCAACATCCCGCCTTTCCTTCCTGAACCTATAACTAATAACTATAAACTAAACACTATAAACTAAACACTATAGTCTCTTCGGTTTTTAACGGGCAAAAACATGTTTGCCAATCCGGGCAATAACCGGTCTGGACCAAACCCACCTTGAAGTAGCTGTAGCCGGATTCCAATAATATAGCGCTCCCCCGGTAGGATCCCAACCATTAATCGCGGCGCGGGCAGCCTTTACAGCAGCTGCGGCAGGTGGACGATAATACTGCCCATCCGAGACCGCATCAAAAGCCCCCGGTTCAAAGACAACACCATACACCGTATTCGGGAAATTGGGATTTTTTGCACGGTTAACGATCACCGCTCCCACGGCCACCTGTCCCACATAACTTTCGCCGCGCGCTTCTCCGCTAATAATTTTGGAAAGAACATAGACATCATTACTGGAAACGGTTCCCCCTTTAGAAGAGCTTTTTACAACTACTTCCAAGGCTCCCTCCGGGCTATTTCTTTCCCCGCCCCTGCTCTCATGCCACAGTTGCTGCCACAGAGCCGCCAGCAAAATTAGCAACACGGCGGTCAGCAACACGACTTTTTTCTTCACTTACTTCCCTCCCTAAGACATCCTGAAACATTCTTCTCCGGCTTATTTTTTGTTAGTTAAACCTTAACTATACCCCCCTAAATAAAAAATAACCTTTTTTCGCCGAATGCGTACCAAAGTAAAACTTTTGTAACAAAACCGCATTAGGGCAGGATTTACGGGGCTCTTGTCGAAATGTATAAATACAAGTTAATCTGAATTATTAGAAATTGTGGTTGAGAAAACTAAATTAAGGGGGGGTGGAGATATGTCTGGACGGAAAAAATTTTTATTTCGTAGTTTAATGATATATCTCGCTGTGTTGTTTATCTCAACCTTTTCCGCTAATGCCATGGCCGCCATTTATTATGTAGGAAAAGACAGCGCCGAATTTCGCTGTGACGGAAAAAATGACCATATCCAAATTAACAAAGCTTTGAAAAAGGCCGCTGAAAATAGTGGCTCCACTGTCTATTTACAAGGCCCTTTCACCTTTGATATTCGTGACACACTGAATATTGACAGTAATACCACTCTTACCGGCGATAAAAATGCCGTACTGAAACTAGGCAACAGCTTAAAATGGCCTAAATATAAAGCGATGATTTACGCCGTAGGAAAACGCAATATTACCATCCATGGTTTTGAAATAAACGGTAATCACGATGGGAATAAACAGTCTCCAAGAGGCGAAGGTTACTTTAATATGACCTTCTTGGTGAACTGTCATAACATCAACTTTTATGATATGTATTTACATGATAGCCACGGGGATGGCTTAAGAGTCAAACGGGGCTCTAACGTAAAATTTCATAATAATATAGTCGAACGCTTAGGACATGACGGACTCTTTTGCCTAGATATGAAAAACCTAGAGGCTTATAATAACCGATTTACCACTCGTAATAACAGCGGCATCAGAGCTAACAACAGTAATAATATTAAAATATACAATAACTACATTACGGCCGTCTACAAAAATGGAGGTCCGGGAATTCAACTGGAGTCACATGGCACAAGTAAAATGAATAATATTGCCATCTATAACAATATCCTGCAAGACACCTATGGTCCCGGAATCTGGCTGATCCGTGTCGGCAACACTAACAAAAACGACAAAAGTTACGCACATGGTGTACGTATCTCTTCTAATAAATTCCTTAATACCGGTTTAAATATAGGTGCTGATTGGGTCGGCGGTGTTGTGATTTGCGGCTGGGAACAAACCGTCATTGAAAATAATATCTTCGATGGTTGCCATGGGGCCGCCGTTACTCATCGACATTTCATTACCGCTAAGGGTGGTAGAATCATCAGGGCAACGGAAGGTAATTATACCTCTATCGTTAGAGATAATAAAATCAGTAACACCCGGCCACATTCCAAAGTTGGACCAGGTATTGGTATCTACAATTTTTCTCCCACCGATCTCTTTAAAATATCCAATAATGACATGAGCAACAACCCTGGGGGCAACTTCAGCAAAAATACGGTAAATGATGCCGTTGATTCCATCGATAAATACACCTTTGACGCAACTCCTTTTGAGTTTGGAGATATCCCATCTGATATGGATACATGGAATGATGACCCTGAGTTTTTCTCCCTCCCCGAAACAACTCTAAAACCCGTTTCCGAGAGAACTGCCAGGGTTCACGAATTCTTTACAAAGAGTATTGAACATTACAAAAAAACACATCCTTATAATCTTTACGAACTATACAAACAACGTTGTGCTGAATTAAATAAAAATTTAAAATAACAAATCCACTGAAAATAAAATAAACATCTCTCTTTTTTAATAATAAGCCCATAATAT
>DHPU01000016.1:3538-13065 GCA_002407935.1 Peptococcaceae bacterium UBA5356 | reverse complement strand
AAAGTTTAAATAAACAGTTAGATTTAATTACATTATGAAGAAGTAAAAATTTTCAGCCTTAGACGACAATTCCCCCTCTTGTGTAACTATATATTATATAGGGTTGGTTATTGTCGCAATACAGAAATAGCATAATGAAGTAAAAAAATTTTCATTAAAAAAACAGTGTCGAAAAACGGCACTGTTTGGCTTTTTGCGGGAATTACCCTGTTTTTTTTATTTAATCGGGCTTTTTCGAAGATAACTGATTAGTATTGACAATAGTGGGCTTATACGATATATTCATATTCGGTTCTATTTTTAAAAACATTATTTTAAATAATTATTTGAAGTCTTTATATAATAAACTAGGGACAATTCCACGGTTATTTTGGTATTTAAGTGAAGAATATTTTTGGTATTCTCCTTCGATAGCATGGTAGAAAATCTGACAAATTTGGACAAAGGGGTAAATGCGAACTGGTTGTGTGCAGGTGATTTCTAAGGTCCAGTACCCGGCGAAACCCACATCTCCGAAGCCGGCACTTGAATGAACGCTGATACCTAATCTGCCGATGGAGGATCGACCTTCCAGCATAGGAACATAGCAATCAGTTTGGGTAAATTCTACCGTTCGCCCTAAATAGAGCCTGCCTGGTTCGATGATTAAGCCTTCCGGGGGAATTAACAAAGTCTTGGTTCCATTTTCCTGCTTCATATCAAGCAAGGAATCTGAATAGATTAAGAGTTCATTATGTAAGGTAAGATTATAACTATTGGGATTTAATTGTTCAACGTGAAAAGGTTTAATGATAATCTCCTTCCCTAATTTTTTTTGAATAGTTAATCCTGATAAAATCATTGTTTAAAGCTCCTCTCTACAGTATGCTTATTCCTATTTTACCCTAGCTTTTAATAAAGGGGAAATTTTTTTAGGAAAACGGATAAAAAATATTTTTTTAGGACGAGTTATGTTAAAATAAAGGAAGTAGTGTTTTAAAGATGGCTATTTCTGACATAAAAAACTGAGGAGAAGCAAAAAAGATGAGAAAAGATACTTGTAAAGTTTTAACGGTGTTTGGCACAAGGCCCGAAGCGATTAAAATGACCCCTTTAGTTTGGGCTTTGAAACAAGATCCGCAAATTAATTGCAGAGTAGCGGTTACGGCACAGCATCGGGAGATGTTGGATCAGGTGATGGGACTTTTTCAGATTATCCCGGATTATGATTTGGATATTATGCAAAAAGGACAAACTCCTTTTGAAATTACATCCCGGGCCCTTTTGGGGTTGAGGGATGTCTTGTTAAGGGAAAGACCGGATTTAGTTTTAGTGCATGGGGATACCAGTACTACTTTTGCCGGGGCTTTGGCAGCCTATTATTTACAGATCCCGGTAGGTCACGTGGAGGCAGGGTTAAGGTCAGGGAATAAATATTCTCCTTTTCCGGAAGAAATGAACAGACGTTTGACGGGGACTCTGTGTGATTTGAACTTTGCTCCTACGCAAAAAGCTAAAGAGAATTTACTGCGGGAAGGGCATGACCCCGCTACAATATATGTTACGGGTAATACGGTAATAGATACACTTCTTAGAATTGTAGATAAAGAATATAAATTTAGTGATCCTGTTTTAAGGAAGATTGACTTTGCTTCCCAACGAGTGCTTGTTTTAACGACACATCGCCGGGAAAATCTGGGTGAGCCGATGCGGCAGATTTATGCTGCACTTAGAGATATTGTCAATGAATTCCCTGATGTGGTAGTGGTTTTTCCGGTACATAAAAATCCGGCTGTCCGGCGGGTGGCAGAAAAAGAGCTGGGAGACATTGAGAGAATTAAGTTAATTGAACCCTTAGATTATCAGCCTTTTGCTAATCTGATGGATAGAGCCTATTTAATACTTACCGATTCGGGTGGTTTACAGGAAGAAGCTCCTTCTTTAGGTAAACCGGTGCTTGTTTTGCGGGAAAACACGGAACGTCCCGAGGCCATAGAGGCGGGTACGGTAGAACTAGTTGGTTTGGAAAGGGAAAAGATTTATCAAACCACCAAAAAATTATTAACCAATCAAGACGCATATAATTTAATGGCTAAGGCTGTTAACCCCTATGGAGACGGGAAGGCCAGTAGACGCATTATTGAGGCTTTGCACCATTTTTGGGGTTGGAGCAAAGAAAGGCCACAACCTTTTGTACCTCGGGAAAAAGAGGATTAAAAATAAAAAAGAATTTGGTGAAAAGCGATGGCTAAAAAAACCAAGGGGTTTGATTACATTAATTTTGCTTTGAGTTTTGGCTTAACCTTGGCTATTACCACGTATATCCTTTATTTGGGTGGCAGCTGGCTTGACAAACGGCTGGGGACAACGCCGATTTTTATGATGCTGGGGATAATTTTGTCCATTGTGACTGTTTTCAGACAACTAATCAACGAAGTAAAAGACATGGAAAAAGAGAAAGCGGAAGAGACAGCAGAGAAGCCACAGGAAGAAAAGATACAGGAAGAAATGAAAAAAGAAGATAACGATCAGGAAGATAACGATCAGGAAGAAGAAATAGAGCCGAAAGAATAGGTGAGAGTAAATGCCCTCTTTGATATTATGGACACTAAAAGGTTTGGCTTTGGGATTTGTCGCTGCCGGATTAAATTTTTTCATATTGTTGCAGGGTCTCAGGCACATGAAAAAAAAGCCGGCAAAGGCCACTGGGGCGTTGGCCGTTTGCTATACTTTACGTTTTGCCGTTAGTCTGGGTACTCTAATATTGGCGTATTTTTGTATTGCTAAAAGCATCCCTTTTTTGGTGGGGACTGCTTTTGGTCTCACAATACCAAACTATTTTTATTTTTTATTCTTTAAAGAAAAACAAAATTATCAAGGAAAGGAGTGAGAACAAGAATGTTTGCTACACCGGTCTATGCTGCGACTGCCGAAAATGGGGCGGAACACGCAGGAGCGCTGTTTCAAATCTTCGGACTGGAAGTAACCAGTGTTATCACCACTATGTGGGGAGTAATGCTCCTGTTGGCGGTTGTTTCTTATTTTGCAACAAGAAATATGAAATTGGTACCAACAAGCCGCCTCCAGACTTTCATGGAAATGGTGTTGGAAATGATTATAGGTTTTTTGACTCAGGTTATGGGCGACAGGGCAAAGGCCAAACGCTATCTCCCTTTATTAGGAACCTTTTTTCTCCTGATCTTGCTTTCCAATTATTCCGGGATATTGCCCGGCGCATTGCATGGAACAAAATCACATATTAATGGGTTACAGGCGCCCACAAGTGCCCTGAGTGTTACAGCAGGTTTTGCTATAATTGTCTTTTTCGCTACGCACATTTATGGAATAAAGGCAAAAGGTTTAGGCTATTTTAAACATTTTATTCAGCCTATTCCTATTCTGTTGCCGCTTAATATTCTGGAGGAATTCACTAAACCCCTATCGCTTTCTTTACGTTTGTACGGCAACATTTATGGGGAAGAAATGGTTGTTGTCGGGCTATTCGGTTTAGTACCATTGCTTTTGCCGTTACCGATACAGTTTCTAGGACTTCTTTTTGGTTTTATTCAGGCCTTTGTTTTTACTTTATTGGCTGCTGTTTATATCAATACAGCAACAGCTGGACATTGATAATATCTAATATTTTGGTTCTCTACATTTGCGATATAGAAAGGGGGGAAACATATTATGGAAACAAATGCTTTTTATGCTGTCGCAGCTGGTTTCGCCGTGGCTGTCGCTACACTTTGCCCTGCTCTTGCTCAGGGTAATGCCGCCGCTAAGGCAATGGAGGCTATCGGTCGTCAGCCTGAAGCAGCTGGCGAAATTAGAACTACTTTACTTATCTCCTTAGCGTTCATGGAAGCTTTAACAATTTATGGTCTCTTAATTGCTCTTATGCTGGTACTCAATATTAAATAATTTAGCCAGCCGCGGTAATGAGATGAGAGGGCGTTCCGGAGGCTTCTTTCGGACGCCCATGAATTCTCAAAATCACCACAGTCAACGGTACCAAAAGAGAGGTGAAGCAAACAAATGAGTATTTCTTTTCCAGATTTGCTCTTTGCTATCATAAACTTTTTAGTCTTGTTAGTCATTCTGAAGAAATTCCTTTACAAGCCATTACTGACGATGATGGATGAACGTGAGAAAATGGTGAAAAGTGATTTGGAGAATGCGGAAAATGCAAAGAACGAAGCCCAGGAAATAAAGGAACAATATACAAAACAAATGGAGCAAGCTAAAAAAGAAGCTCAGCAGATCATTGAAAAGGCTACCAGGATCGGGGAGGAAAGTCGAGAGACTCTTCTCAATCAGGCGCGGGAAGAATCCGCCAGAATGACGGAAAAGGCCCAGGAAATAATTCGCCTGGAAAAAGAAGAGGCACTCAGTCAGTTGAGAAATGAGGTTGCCTCGTTAGTAGTTCTTGCTGCGGGCAAAGTGATAGACAAGACAATTGATCAGGAATCCCACGAAAAACTGATTCGTGACTTTATAGCAGAGGTGGGGGATGCGTCTTGATGAACTCAGCTATTTCCCGCCGCTATGCTCAGGCGCTCTTAATGATTGCGACAGAGAGGCAAGCGCTGGATCAGTTTGAAGGAGAACTCGAGACATTTCGGAATGCCTTGATGGCAAATCCGGGAGTTAAAGAGCTAATGGATAATCCTCGGATTTTAGCTCAAGAAAAAAAGAAAGCGTTAGATCTTTTAATCAAGGATCTCGTTGACCCGGTTATTTATAATTTTTTACATTTGATAGTAGATAAAAGACGGGAAGCTTATTTCCTAGATATCATTAGAGCATTTAATAAGTATGCCGATGAGGCAAGAAATATTATTGACGCTGAAGTCCGGTCGGTTGTGCACTTAACTGATAAGGATTATCAAGAATTGCGGGAAAGACTTGCGAGGGCGAGCGGCAAAAATGTACGCTTGAAAAGTATTGTCGATACTTCCTTGATTGGCGGTATTAAAGTTAAAATCGGCGATACTGTGCTGGATGGCAGTGTTACGAAAAAGCTTTTCTTACTGAAAAACCGGCTTCAGCAAACACGGTTAGAAGAGATTGGGGTGAAAAAGTAAATGAGTATCAGACCGGAGGAAATCAGTGTTATCTTAAAACAGCAGATCGAAAATTACCAAAGTGAAGTGGAAGTAGCGAAAGAAGGGACTGTTATTCAGGTTGCCGACGGCGTAGCTCGTGTTCATGGTTTGAATGAAGCTATGTCCGGAGAAATGTTGGAGTTTCCCGGTGGCATTTACGGGATGGCTTTAAACCTGGAAGAAGATAATATTGGTTGTGTTATTTTGGGACCCTTCACCAAGATTAAGGAAGGGGATCAGGTTAGACGGACGGGCAAGATTGTGCAGGTTCCTGTGGGAGAGGCTTTAATAGGTCGTGTCGTCAATGTTTTGGGTGAACCGATAGATGGGAAAGGACCTATTCAAACGGATAAATTCAGACCGCTTGAAAGCAACGCTCCCGGTGTGGTACATCGTAAATCGGTCCATGAGCCTTTACAAACAGGTTTAAAATCAATTGACTCCTTAGTTCCAATTGGGAGAGGACAACGTGAATTGATTATCGGGGATCGCCAGACGGGGAAAACTGCGGTGGCAGTTGATACGATCATTAATCAAAAAGGGCAGGATGTTATTTGTATTTATGTAGCCATTGGGCAGAAAGCGTCTACAGTAGCAAGCGTTGTACAAAAGCTGGAGCAAAAAGGGGCAATGGACTATAGTATTGTTGTGGCCGCTACAGCCAGTGAGCCTGCGCCCATGATTTATATTGCGCCTTATTCCGGTTGCGCCATGGGTGAAGAGTTCATGTACAATGGGAAGGACGTTTTAATTATCTATGATGACCTTTCCAAACAAGCGGTGGCTTATCGTGAACTTTCCTTACTATTAAAGCGTCCTCCAGGGCGTGAAGCTTATCCCGGTGATGTTTTCTATCTGCATTCCCGGCTTTTGGAACGTGCCGCCAAATTGAGTGATGAAATGGGAGGCGGGTCGATGACCGCTTTACCGATTATCGAAACACAGGCCGGTGACGTTTCCGCCTATATTCCTACTAACGTTATTTCCATCACAGACGGACAGATCTTTTTGGAATCCGACCTATTTTATGCAGGGTTCCGTCCGGCTATTAACGTAGGAATCTCCGTATCCAGGGTTGGGGGCGCTGCTCAGATTAAGGCGATGAAGAAGGTAGCCGGAAGCTTACGTTTGGATCTGGCTCAGTACAGAGAATTGGCGGCTTTTGCCCAGTTCGGATCAGATTTGGATAAAGCGACACAGGCACGTCTGAATAGAGGTAAAAAGACCATGGAGGTTCTGAAACAGGGACAATATCAACCGATGCCCGTAGAGGAACAAGTTGTGGTAGTTTACTGTGCAGTGAATGGGTACTTAGATGATGTAGATGAAGAAAAGATCAAAGATTTTGAAGACGGATTTTTGAAGTTTATGCGTACCGCTAAGAAAGAAGTATTACAGGGGTTCAAAGAAGGTAAAGTCTTGACAGCGGAATTAGAGGAACAATTAAAGGCGGCTATTGCAGAATATAAGGCCGGATTAGTGTAACCCTGTAAAAAAGGTGGTGAGAGAATGGCAGGTGTTCGGGATATTAAACGCCGGATTAGGAGTGTCAAAAGTACTCAGCAAATCACTAAGGCGATGAAAATGGTTTCTGCCGCCAAACTGAGAAGAACGCAAGCAGCTACAGTATCTTCCCGGCCGTATACTAATAAATTGGGGGAAATCCTGGAAAGGATTGTTGCCTCGGCGGGAGAGACAAAACATCCTCTCATGTTGGAAAGACCGCTTAAGTCTGTGGGAATCATTTTGATTAGTGCGGACAGAGGGTTAGCAGGTGGATACAATGCTAATGTCCTGAAAAAAGGCATATTGGAGGCGGTCCGTTTCGGTGAGACAGAAGTTGCTTTTATTGCTGTGGGACGTAAAGGACGCGATTTTTTGCGCCGGCGTAATAAAAAGATTGATGGACAAATAATGGGAATCAAGGATGTGCCTACTTTTAACGAGGCACAGCAAATTGCTCAATTAGCGGTGGACAGTTTTTTGGCTAATAAATATGATGCGGTTTATATGATTTATCAGGAGTTCGTTTCTCCTGTACAACAGCACCCGGTGATGAAGCAGCTTTTACCACTTCCTTATGAAGAAGCGGAAAAGGAAGAGGCCATGGAATATCTTTATGAGCCGGGACCCCAGGAAGTATTAGAAATTCTCCTGCCCAAATATATAAATAACACTGTTTATCATATTTTAATGGAAACAAAGGCCAGTGAGCATGGGGCACGGATGGCGGCGATGGGTTCGGCCACTGATAATGCCTCGGAAATGATTGACAAGCTGACGCTCTCCTATAACCGTTCACGTCAGGCGGCGATAACCCGTGAAATATCGGAAATCGTAGGCGGAGCAAATGCGTTGCAAGGATAGTAATTAACCCAGTAACTATTTAGGGGGTGTAAAGAGAAGTGAGTTCCACAGGAAAAGTTGTTCAGGTAATCGGACCTGTTGTGGATATAGAGTTTCCTCTTGGTCAATTACCGGACATTTATCACGCGATTACTGTTAAGAATGAGGAACGAAAAATTAATTTAACGCTGGAAGTGGCTCAGCATTTGGGAAATAATATTGTTCGTTGTGTGGCGATGTCTTCTACCGATGGGTTACAACGTGGGATGACAGCAGAAAATACGGGGGGGCCTATTGCTGTTCCCGTAGGGAGAGAGACGTTAGGTCGGATGTATAACGTGATCGGAGAGGTTATTGACGAGCAGGGACCTTCCCAAACTCAGGATAAGTGGCCGATTCACCGTCCCGCTCCTGCTTTTGCGGATCAGGAGCCTTCCACAGAAATTCTAGAAACCGGAATCAAGGTTATTGACCTTTTAGCGCCATATGCCAAAGGTGGTAAAGTAGGTCTCTTCGGGGGAGCCGGTGTTGGTAAAACAGTTCTGATTATGGAGTTAATCAGGAATATTGCCTATGAGCACGGTGGGTTTTCCGTTTTCTCCGGTGTTGGTGAGCGTACCCGTGAAGGAAACGACCTCTGGAATGAAATGAAAGAGTCCGGAGTTATTGACAAGACGACCTTAGTTTTCGGTCAGATGAACGAACCTCCCGGGGCTAGAATGAGAATTGGGCTTACCGGTTTGACCATGGCGGAATATTTCCGTGATGTAGAAGGTCAGGACGTGTTATTATTTATTGATAATATTTTCCGCTTTACCCAGGCAGGTTCAGAGGTTTCGGCTTTGCTGGGACGGATGCCTTCCGCTGTTGGTTATCAGCCTACCTTGGCTACGGAAATGGGTAACTTGCAGGAACGGATTACCTCTACGAAGAAGGGATCCATTACTTCCGTACAGGCGATTTATGTTCCCGCCGATGACTTGACAGACCCGGCACCGGCAACCGCTTTTGCCCACTTGGATGCTACCACCGTTCTTTCCCGTCAGATTGTGGAACTGGGGATTTATCCCGCGGTGGATCCGCTTGATTCTACTTCGCGGATTCTTGATCCGGCTGTTTTGGGAAAAGAGCATTATGAAGTAGCCCGCGGTGTGCAGAAAATCCTGCAACGCTATAAAGAATTGCAAGATATTATTGCGATTCTGGGTATGGATGAATTATCAGAAGATGATAAGCTTACGGTGGCCAGAGCTCGGAAGGTTCAAAGATTCCTGTCACAGCCGTTTAACGTGGCAGAACAGTTTACCGGTACTCCCGGTAAATATGTGCCGATTAAAGAAACGGTGAGAGGCTTTAAAGAAATAATTGAAGGAAAGCATGATGATTTGCCTGAACAGGCCTTCTATATGGTAGGAACAATTGAAGAAGTAATCGCCAGAGCTCGGGAACTGGAGGGATAATATGGCTAAAATCCTTACCTTGGAAATTGTTACGCCGGAAAGGATTCTGCTGCAAGAAGAAGCGCATTCCGTTATTGTGCCTGCTACAGAAGGGTCCTTGGGGCTATTGCCCAATCATGCTCCTATCATTACAGGATTACAGCCGGGTGTTGTTAAATATCGTCAAAATGCTGACTTGCGCGTCTTAGCCATCGGTGGCGGTTTTATGGAAGTTTCCCATAATAAAGTGTCTATTTTGGCTGATTCGGCGGAAAAACCGGAAGAAATAGATGTAGAAAGGGCCGAATCTGCTAAAGATCGTGCGGAAAGGCGGCTAAAGGAACCACCTCCCGGTTTGGATGTGCATCGGGCCGAGCTCGCTTTTCATAGAGCCATGGCGCGTTTGCGTGCTGCAGAATATAAGTAGGAAGAGAACCAGATATTAACTGAAAAAAATTAGGTTAAAATAGCAGGATTATTGATATTTATGGCGAATTTTAAACAACAATTGCGTAATAGCAATTAACCTAAAAAACAGATGCACCGCAGTTCTAATATGCTGCGGTGCATCTGTTTTGGTGTGTCGTTTTAGGCCAAGGACTGCCTCGGGGTTCCAAATTTTCGGTCAGAACAGTCCTAAGCTCGGCTCGGCGTGATA
>DHPU01000016.1:0-3281 GCA_002407935.1 Peptococcaceae bacterium UBA5356 | reverse complement strand
CTCCGGCAGCACCTTGTCTAAAACCTTCTTTGCTGTGACTACGGGGCAAATATGCTGTGCCTGAGACCGTTTCTTTCGGAATACAGCTAAACAGACTTAACGAAAGTGAAGTGAAAAAGCAAAGGGGATGACAAGGATGTCAGACCCAGCCCGAGCCGGCACATGGATGTGCTGTCGAGGGCGGTTTGCTTTTTCCTGAGCTGAGTTTTAGTTTGTTCTGTATGAAGAATCGAAACGGCGAAGGCACACATATTTGATAAGGCAATATGGCGAAGATAGAGTGGGGTTAAATTTTGAGACAGAGGTTAAATTAAGAAGGGAATAATCTTAAAAATAGGAGCTGCCAGAAAATAACAGATAAAAAAATTAAAAAAAGGAAGGATATTGTCTTTTTATCCCGAAATAATTTAATGTGGTATGAATTTAATGTGGTGCGAATTTTATATTTAATAAGGAGGCAAAACAACAAAACTAAGGATGTTTTGTTGTTCACAAAACATTGGATGAAATAATTGTTTATGGTGGTAAAACTTTAAAAGGAAAAATAACGGTAAGCGGTGCTAAGAATGCTGTTCTCCCGATCATCGTTGCCTCTTTATTGTCAGAAGGTTGTTGTCGGATTCAAGATGTACCCCGATTAGCCGATGTGGAGACAATTTGCGATGTTTTGGGTGAATTGGGGGCAACTGTTGAAATAGAGCAGGGAGGCACGTTAAAGATCAAGTGCCAGAATATCAAAAAATATGAAGCCCCTTATGATTATGTCAAAAAAATGCGGGCTTCTGTCTTGGTAATGGGGCCGTTGCTTGCTCGCTTGGGGAAAGCAAAAATTTCTCTGCCGGGAGGGTGTGCCATCGGAACCAGACCGATTGACCTTCACCTGAAAGGGCTAGAAGCTTTGGGAGTACGAATTAGCATGGAGCATGGCTATATTCTTGCCGAGGCGGATCGTTTGAAGGGCGCCCGGGTTTATTTAGACTATCCCAGTGTAGGAGCAACGGAAAACATCATTATGGCAGGAGCCTTAGCTGAAGGGACAACAATTATTGAAAACGCGGCAGAGGAGCCGGAGATTGTTGACCTAGCCAATTTTATCAATAGTATGGGTGGGAATATCAAAGGTGCGGGCACAAAAGTAATCAAGATTGAAGGTGTTACTAGTCTGGGTTCCACAACTCATACCATTATTCCCGATCGCATTGAGGCAGGAAGCTTTTTGGTGGCAGGTGCGATTACAGGGGGCGACCTTCTTTTAGAGAATGTGATTATTGATCATCTTAAGCCGGTGGTGGCTAAATTGCTGGAAACTGGGGCAGAGGTTCAGGAAGAAGGCAACGGGATTCGCCTAAGAAGTAATGGTGTGCTTAAAGCGGTAGATGTGAAAACCCTTCCTTATCCCGGTTTTCCTACCGATATGCAGGCTCAATTTATGGCACTGATGGCTGCGACACAAGGGACAAGTATTATTACGGAAACCGTTTTTGAAAACCGTTTTATGCACGCGGAGGAGCTGCGCCGGATGGGGGCTGATATTAAAATAGAGGGCCGCAGTGCCGTAGTGGAAGGCTGTGAAAAATTAACGGGTGCGCAGGTTAAGGCTACCGATTTGAGAGCAGGTGCGGCCTTAATTATTGCCGGATTGGCAGCCGAGGGCGAGACAATTATTTCTAATACGTATCATATTGACCGAGGTTATGATAATATCGTGGAAAAACTTCGTTCAGTCGGAGCCCATATTCTTAGGCAAGAGGATCGGGAACGTTTGAAGTTGGTTCAGTAGGTTTTAGAATTATAACATGATCACATACATTTTAAATATAACCGAGGAAAAACAAACACAAATGTTACAAAACAATAACAAACGTTATTGTTTTTTTGTTTATAGTATAGTAAAATCAAATTAAAAGGAGGGATTATTATGAATGTAATTTTAGGAGCAAGAATTAGGGAATTGAGAAAATCTAAAGGATTGACGCAGGAACAGATTGCCGCAAAAATGAAATGCACAAGACAAAAATACGCTAGGCTTGAGAAAGGTTTAATTGATATCTCATATACTTGTATTCTAACTATTGCTCAAATTTTAGGAATGAAGAGTGAAGATATAACGTCTTCGGTTAATAATATTTCTCAGGAACAACCTATGTTTAGAGGAGATTCTATTCAGGAAGACAAGTTTGAATATATTAATAAGATGATTGATATGTTTTATGCACATCGAAAGCTATATAATAGTGTAAGGCGGGTTGATGTTGATGAATAAAAATAGACAAATTCATATAGAAAAAGTGGCCGAAAATGTTAGAGATGAATGCAATGTTAAAGACTATGGCTTTCAAAACATATTTGAAGCAGCTGGAAAGATCGGGTATAGAGCTATTAGATATCCTATTGGTAATGACTCGTTTTTGGGTTTTGCCTTGATTAAGGATACAGAAAGAATAATTTTCTCAAATTCATCATTGATCTTGTCTAGGGAGATTTTTTCAGTTGCTCATGAAATCGGACATCAAAAATTACATTTATCGGAACAAGGGATAACTATTATCAGGGATGATGATTTTAATGATAGGGATGAGTATGAGATTGAGGCGAATTATTTTGCTGCAAGTTTATTGATGCCGATAGAGAAGGTCGTTAAATTTATTAGGCTAGAATTAAACAATAAGAATAGTAACATTTGGAATGGATTAGATATTGCTAGAATACAAACGGTGTTTAATGTTAGTTATGATATGGTACTTATTAGGTTAAAATCGCTAGGTATAATAGATGATATTTTGCTAGATAAATTGAAATTTGAAAAAACGCAGCAAACTGCGTCGAAATTATTACGTGTTATAAATGGAAATGTCGATCTTTGTAAATCAACTGAAGTAAAAAAGGTACCAGTTGAATATTTGGAATGGGTTATTTCGAATTATAATGAAAAATTAATTCCGATAAAAAGCTTAGAAGCAGCATTAAATTATGTAGATTTAAAAGCGGAGGATTTTGAGAACCTCTCAGAGGAACAAGCGGAAGAAGAAAGCTTCGCTGACTTGCTTAGGGGGATGGATTAATGGAGGCATCTCTTGATACAAATGTTATTATTCATCATACATTGATGAGGATCCCCGACTTAGATGTTATGCCTTTTGCTTTTTATGAGATATTGTTTTTAGATTATTTAGAATGTAGAAGACCGAACAACAGAGGAAGAATTGATGAACCGCTTTAATATTATATGTGATTTATCAAAATTAACAATGGATTGCTCGTGAACCTCACATGACTAAAGT
>DHPU01000041.1:25468-26952 GCA_002407935.1 Peptococcaceae bacterium UBA5356 | reverse complement strand
AAAAATGCTTGACCATTACAACCGTAAATTACCTGTACACTGCTGTCACCGCTGTGTACGACACCCGATGCACCGGTTGTCATCAATAAATCATCGTTAACTTTGGATTGGTCTTTAAGTTCAACACGGAGACGTGTAAAGCAGCTTTCGAGTGTGACTATATTGTCTTTGCCGCCCAAGCCTTCAATAATTTTTGCGGTTTTTTCAGCTTTATCTCCAATATTTTGATTTGATGATGTATTGACTTCAGTTTTTGCCGATGTTTCTGCTGCGGGAACAGGTTTATCGTCTTCACGTCCCAAAGTTTTAAGGTCGAACTTCTTAATCATAAAGACAAACACGAAATAGAATACAACCGCTTCGACAAGCCCTATAAGCACAAAAACAGGCCAATTGGTTTTTTGGATTCCCAAAGGTAGGTTATAAACACAAAAATCAATTATTCCCTGATATGCACTGACATGGCAGTTTAGCATATATGCAAACATTTGGAATAAACCGTCAAGCACCGAATATACTACCCAAAGCAGCGGAGCCACAAAAAGGAAGGTAAACTCTACCGGTTCGGTTATTCCTGCAAGGAACGATGTAAATGCACCGGGAAGCAGTGCGCCTTTTACCTGCTGTTTTTTCTCTTTTTTAGCACAATGAATAATGCCAAAAGTTGCACCTATAAGTCCGAACATTTTAACCATACCGAACATCAGGTATTTGCAGGATGGGTCAAGAGTTGTAATTGACGGATCAGATATTTGTGCAAGGAATATAGGCAATGCGCCGGCTACGGTCTCCCCTGCAATTGTTGCCTGACCGCCTATTGAAGAATACAGGAATGGAGTCCATACAAGGTGGTGCAATCCCGTAGGAATTAATATTCTGTTTAGGAAGCCATACACAAATACTCCAATTGGTCCCGAAGTACTCATAAAGTTAGACATTGCCATAATGCCTCTTGCTACAAAAGGCCATACATATGCCGCCGCAATGCTGATAAAGCTAACCCAAACAGCACAAATCAGAAACACAAATTTTGTATTTCCAAATACTGCAAAAGCTCCGTCAAATTCTTTGTCACAATATCTGTTATGTATCCACGCTACCAAAATTCCAAGTATTAATCCAATAAATACACCCATATCAGTAACATGGAAGCCAAGGTAAATTGTTTGACCGGTACCGTATAAATCAGCCGCTGCATCTCCCTTAATCATCTTACCCGACAGCTGAAGGAATGTACTGTTGGCGCTTAAATAAAGAAGATACGACATTAAAGAAACCAACGCCGCTTCCGCTTTTTTCTTTTTTGCTAAGCCAAACCCCAAGCCTACGCAAAATAATATGCTGAGATTATTGATAATTGCTGACATAGTTCCGTAAATAAATTTACCCACCATATAAATAGCGCTGTTTTCAGCCACAAAAGCAGTATTTGACATTGTAGCGGATAACGCCATCAAAATACCGACAATTGGCAAAAACAAAAT
>DHPU01000041.1:7914-25233 GCA_002407935.1 Peptococcaceae bacterium UBA5356 | reverse complement strand
TGTTTACCGCGGTAACTCATATTTGTAATTATAGCAAGTTTACAAAATATGTGAATAGTTTAAGCCCTTTTGTCAACAAGTTGACTAAATATGTAACATGTTTCTTGATTTTTCATAAAATAAGTATATTGTTTTGTTAATAATATAAATAATGAATTGTACATAAAAATGAACCTCGAAGCAATGCTCCGAAGTTCATTTAAACTAATTCTTATAACAGACTTATACTATTAAGACGCCGGTTTAACAGAAATAGTATTATCTTTTTTAAATGCTGTAGCCTTTAAAAACAGTGCTAAGAATATTACTGCTATAATCGCACCGAGTGGATACGCAACAGTCGAGGTAATTCCAAAAGCACCCAAGCACTCCGGTGCCATTAAAAAGTATGTTGCGCTTACCGCTGACATAAATGTAGCGGGAACTACAGTAATAATATATGGTTTCTTTTCCTGCCACAGGTAAACCGATGCCGCCCAAAGTACTATCATTGCAAGTGTCTGGTTGCTCCAGGAGAAATATCTCCATATAATCGAGTAATCTACAAATCCTCCTACAACAGCGCCAAACGCAAGAATAGGAATTGTAAGCATCAAACGAGGTTTAATTTTGCCTTGGTCAATTTTAGCCCAATCGGCAATTGTAAGACGTGCACTTCTAAATGCGGTATCTCCGGAAGTTATCGGACATGCTATAACGCCTATCATTGCCAAAACACCACCAACCGGCCCTAAAAGTTCCATACAAATTTGGTAAACCGCACCGTTAGGTCCCATATTTGGGTTGTTTAAAACAGCCGCTAAGCCGCCTGTATCTTCATAAAAACTGACTCCGGCAGCCGCCCACACCAAAGCGATAACACCTTCGGCAATCATTGCACCGTAGAAAATTTGGCGTCCTTTTTTCTCGGTTGTCAAACAGCGTGCCATAAGCGGCGACTGTGTTGCGTGGAAACCCGAAATTGCACCGCACGCAACAGTTATAAACATAAACGGCCAAATTGGCTTTCCTTCAGGGTGCATATTCGTTATTGAAATTTCGGGAAGCGGATAGCCCTCGAAAATCAAACCCGCACCAACTCCTATTGCCATAATTATTAAGCAAATTCCAAAGAACGGATAAATTTTTCCTATAAGCTTATCAATAGGCAAAAGAGTAGCGAGAAAATAATAAATTAATACAATAATAAGCCAGAAGTTTTTATCCAAAGTTTCAGGAGTAAGCATTGCAAGTAAAGATGACGGTCCGACTGCAAAAACAGTACCAACCATTAAAAGCAGTAAGACAGAGAATACACGCATAACCTGTTTCATTGTCATTCCAAGATATTTACCGACAATTTCCGATACACTGCCGCCCTTATTCCTCATGGAAAGCATACCCGTCATATAGTCGTGAACAGCACCGGCAAAAATTGAACCGAGAACTATCCAAAAATACACAACAGGTCCCCACAGCGCACCCATAAGTGCTCCTGTAATCGGGCCGAGTCCGGCTATGTTCAGCAGCTGAATTAAGAATATTTTCTTGTCATTCATCGGAACATAGTCGACACCATCCTGCAAAGAATATGCCGGGGTGGTGCGGTCATCAGGTGAAAATACTTTTTCCACCACTTTTCCATAGGTAAGATACCCAATAATCAGCAGCCCAATGCACATTAAGAACGTAACCATACAACCAACCTCCTTTTAATATTTGCCATATGTTCAGATTGTCCCCCAATCTATATCTAATGTTAACATATAGTTTCTTTGATTTCAATATAATTCGTATGATATGTCTAAAACTATAATATGCATAATTTGTAATTTAGCGCATTAGAATTATATAGTTATATATATGGATATAGATTAATGGATTAGTTAATCAGCACAATAAATAAAAAACGCCATTAGATAAATTTATTTATGCGCAATATGGCGAAATCTAATTTCCTTTTCTTACGGCCATGATATAATTAATATTATTTAGAAATACATGACAAGGAGATTGGAAATCCTATGGCAAAATCCACTTCAAAAGATGTCGCCAAATTAGCCGGAGTATCACAGTCTACAGTGTCAATGATACTAAACGGGAAAAAAGATGTTTCTTTTTCCCGCGAAACCGTCGACCGTGTTTTAAATGCCGCCAAACAGCTAAACTACAAATCTTCCTTACGCCAAGGCGGAGAAAAACAAAATAACGGCAAAGCCATAGCCGTATTTTGTGCTAATCTCGACAATCCGTACTATACAATGTTAATTCAAACAATATCGAATTTATCTGAAAATTACGGATACAGCATGTTAGTATGCGACACCCACCGTAAATATTCGGTTGAGGCTGGATATATTAAATTTATGAATAACATGATAGCGGGAGCTATTTATACCTATTTACCGCAGTACACGGATTTATTTCAAAAAATATCAAATCGTGTACCTGTTGTTGTTCTTGGCGACAAAGATGAAACAGTTACTTCCGATTCAGTGGAGTTAAACAGCACAAAATGCGGAAAGCTTATTGCACAATATCTTTTAAGCCTGGGGCATAAAAAAATTGCTTATATTTCAACTCCGATATCCGACCAAATGCTTGCGCGGAAACGTAGGGTTGAAGGTGTTTTACAGGAATATGAACAGCATGGGTTTCCAAACGGAGTAATTGTAAGAGCTTCCACCGGCAATTATAACGACCGCGAATCACCCATTAATGAGGAATACTGTGCCGGTTACAATTTGACACAAGAAATACTGAAGGAAGGCGACCATGGTATTTCTGCATTTGTAGGCTTAAACGATATGGTTGCACTGGGTATAATGGATGCTTTGGCGGATGGTAAATACAGAATACCTCAAGACTACTCTGTCGTTGGCTGTGACAACAATATTTTTTCCCGACTGGCGAGTGTATCGCTTACAACGGTTGAGCATTTTGTAAACCAAAAAGGTGAGGATGCTTTTAATATGCTAATTAATAAAATTCAACATAAATATACTTCAAAACCCGAAATACTTCCGCAAAAAATTGTGCGGCTTGAATACGAACCTAAATTGATTGTGCGAGGTACTACGGGATCAAACAAACGAAAATAAAATTCAATTATAAAAATGACGGAAGTCTCTGCTCTGAAAAAGGCGGGACTTCCGTTTTTTTATATAAAATAATAGCTAAACATTTTTTATCTTGTATGTGTATAGTTCACAAATATTATCAAAAATCTATCTATTTTAATCTTTATTTTACTGTGAAAAATTAATTTATTATTTGATGTCAGACTGCTTTGACAATAAATCATTTAAGGTAAATTTATTAATAATATTCAGTCGTTATATTTAAAAAATTTGATTCTATTAATTATTAATGCGTCTATTTTATTGTATGGAATTAAGTTAACACTTTCTGTATTTTTATTAATAAATATTAATAATATTTTATTTCAACTATCTACTGCAAAACTATTTATAGTATTAATATTTTAATAAATATTGTGCAATATGTTTATAAATTAACGATTAAATAGCATTATTTATAGCATATTGACATAATAATTAGTGTTGATATAATAAATGTAATCCCAAAATTTTTTGTTTATATTTTTAAAGCATATGCAAAAATATACATTTGAATTTACTGAGTAATAAAACTGTAAAACAAGTTTAGCGTAAACCGGTAACGCTGACCTGTACTGTAAGGAGGTCTGAAAAGATTTAACTTATTATGTAACAAAATTTAATTTAAATGAATTAATTGAAACTCACTTGGCTGAAAAGTATTGAAACGGTTTTCGTAATATTCGAACAATTAGTATTGACTCAATAATTGGGAGGTAAAAGATAAATGAACGCAGTTAATATAGTTGGCTCTTTCTTAGGCGGATGTATCGGGGCTATGGTTGGAGGTAACCCCGCATTCATCATAGTCGGTATTATCGGTGTTGTTTTCCTTGCAATGGGTAATGCTCCGGGTGCCGCACTTCTTCAATCCACAGTAGAATACACCTTATTTACACCTTGCATTTGTTTTGCCGGTAATGTTGCAGCTCTTGCCTATGCTGCAAATATTCGTAAGCATGAAGGAATAAACGGCATGGACTTAAACAAAGCGCTCGGATTCACACGGGATTTTTCAGTCCTTATGGTCGGCGGCATTTTTGGGCTTTTAGGTTTTTTAAATTTAAACCTCGCTATGTACTTAAAACTTCCACTTGACGCAGGTGCGCTTACAGTTATAATGTCAGGCGTTTTAGTAAGACTTTTGTTTGGCCACGCTAAATTCATTAATCCTAAACTTAAAGAAGTTTCGCTCTTTAACAAAGGCGGCGGAAAAGAGTGGGCTTATAAAATTACGGTCGGTCTTGTTGCCGCTTGCGTTGCATCTTATGCCGCAAACATAAGCGGTATTGTTACCATAGGATTCTATTTCAGCGCATTTTCGCTTATTTTCCTATTATTGGACGGCGACTTCCCCGTAACACACCACGTTACTATAATTGCAGGCTACGCTTCAGTAAGGTCGGGCAGCATTTTAATCGGTATTTTATTCGGAGTTTTGGCATGCATTGTTTTTGAACTTTATCAAAATACAATCAACTCGAATGTAGATTCCCATATTGATGCTCCTGCATGCACCATTGCCACTCTCAGCCTTATCATCTTTTGCATGTACCCCGTTTAAAAATTCACTTGTTAATTCATAACACTAAGGAGAAATTAGTATGATTCTTCCGGAAAAATTTTCATTATCCGATTACTTAAACAGCAGTTTTCCATGCGAATGCGGAAAAAATCACACAACAAATTTAAAGGACGTAGAAATATCCTCAGACGCACTGGAGAAAGTCCCTAATTACATCATAAGATACAGCCATAAAAAATCGCTTATTATCTGCGACAAAAATACATACAAAGCGTGCGGCGAAAAGTTAAAACAAATACTCGATAAATCAGGATGTACAAATTCACTTTATATCCTTTCAGCGGAAGACGTCGTTCCAAATGAAGAAGCGCTCGGTGAACTCATGGTCGCCATAGACCGTGATACTGACCTTATTATTGCGGTCGGCACTGGTTCAATCAATGACTTGTGTAAATTTATAAGCTTTAAAATGAATATCGAATATTTTATCGTCGGCACGGCTCCTTCGATGGACGGATTTGCCTCTGAAGGTTCACCGCTTATAACCAACAACATGAAAACGACATACCCAACACATACCCCCCAGGTTATTATCGGCGACCTTAATATTCTGAGCACCGCACCTATGGAAATGATTACGGCAGGGTTGGGAGATACTCTTGGAAAGTACACCTGCCTCGTCGACTGGAAGATAGCCAATATCATTAACGGTGAATATTACTGCCCTGTAATCGTAAAAATGGTTGAAACTTCGCTTAAAAAAGTAGTTGACAATATTAAGCTCGTCAAAACGCGCGACCAAAACGTTATTGCAAATATTATGGAAGCCCTAATCTTAACAGGAATTGCGATGAGCTTTGCCGGCTATTCCCGTCCTGCCTCCGGAAGTGAACATCACCTCTCGCATTATTGGGAAATGAAATTCTTATTTGAAGGGCGCAAACCTGTTCTTCACGGTACAAAGGTCGGAATCGGTGCAGTTGCCTCTGACTATCTGTATGGTATTCTAAAAAATAAAAAAATTGACTTTGACAAAGCACGCTCGGCCGCAAAAGAGTTTAATTTTGAAACATGGAAAAGTAAAGTAAAGGAAGCTTACGGTTACGCGGCACCGGGTGTTATAAAGCTTGAAAAAGAAGTCGGTAAAAACAATACCGAAAAGCGGCTTGCAAGAATTGAAAGCATTCAAAAGCACTGGGATGAAATTATAAAAGTTATCAACACTCTTCCGCAGGTTTCCGAAATAGAGCGAATGCTTTCGGAACTCGGTGCGCCTATCAATCCCGCACAGGTCGGAGTCGATGATAAATCCGTATATGACGGTATAATTTACGCAAAGGAACTGCGAGACAGATATACCCTTTTCCAACTTCTTTGGGATTTGGGAATTGAGGACGAAATGGCAGAAAAAGCAGTCCGCTATTTTAAGAGCGAACAAAACTATCGGTAAGTCCTTATTTTATCAAACCGACGAAGGGAAAATTTAAATGATACCAATTATAAATTTAGACAAAAGCAAAATACAAAACCTTAAGTACATATTATGCGACATAGACGATACAATAACAACCGGCGGAAAGTTAACCGCAGAATCCTACATCGCTATGTGGGAACTTTACAAAAACGGATTCAGCGTTATACCCGTAACAGGCCGCCCCGCCGGATGGTGCGACATGATTATCAGAGAATGGCCTGTAAAGGCAGTTGTGGGTGAAAACGGAGCATTTGTTTACTACAATCAAAATTCACACATCAAAACACTCACCCACCCGTCCGTTGCAGGACCGGATATAAGAGAGAAATTAGAAAAGGTAAAACAGGCGTGCCTTGAAGGTGTAAAGGGATGCCGCGTTGCAAGGGACCAGTTCGCACGAATTTACGATTTGGCTATAGATTTTAACGAAGATCCCCCATATCTCGGACTTGAAGCCGCAGAAAAAATCAAAGATATTTGTGTGTCGCTCGGCGCCGAGGCAAAAATCAGTTCTATTCATGTTAACACATGGTTCGGTAATTACAATAAACTTGAAATGAGCAAAATGTTTTTTGATACAATCTTAAATGAAAAGGATATAAAGGATACATGTATTTTCTTCGGTGATTCGCCTAACGATGAGCCTATGTTCGAATATTTTCCTTTAAGCTGTGCCGTTGCAAACATTCTTCCTTTTGTTGACAGCTTAAAGCATCTTCCTTCATACGTTACGGAAAACAAAGGCGCAAGCGGATTTGCCGAAGCGGTAAAACATATTTTATCAATAAACCGCTGAAAGACAAAAAGCGGCGGTATAAATACATAATGTGGAGTTGTTATTATGGATAAGTATTCAATAGGAATAGATTTCGGGACTCTTTCGGCAAGAGCTTTGCTGATAAATATTGCAACAGGAAAAGAAATTGCGTCTTGCGTATATGAATATCCTCATAAAGTAATTGAAACTGAACTTCCAAACGGTAAAAAGTTAACTGGCTCATGGGCTTTACAAGACCCGCAGGATTATTTAGACACCATGCGAGCTGTTTTAAAAGGTGTATTGAAAAAATCCAAAGTTAATAACAATGACATAGTCGGCGTTGGTATTGACTTTACATCCTGTACAATGCTGCCCGTTGATAAAAACAATACGCCTTTGAGCAGTTTACCGCAGTATAAATCCGAGCCGCATGCTTATGCAAAACTTTGGAAACATAATTCAGCACAGAAGCCCTCAGAATTAATCGATGAAACAGCCAAAAAAGGCGGTTATGATTTATTGAACCTTTACGGCGGTAAAACAAACAGTGAATGGATGCTGCCTAAAATAATGCAGATAGCCGACGAGGCCCCCCAAATTTATAATGAATGCGACCGCATAGTAGAGGCTGGCGATTGGATTGTTTGGAAGCTTACTGGACAAAGAGTAAGAAGCACCTGCATGGCAGGATTTAAGAGTTTTTGGAATTACAAAAAAGGGTATCCCGAAAATGACTTCTTCACTAAGCTTAATCCGAATTTCAGCAACTTAATCGACGAGAAACTCGCAGGGCCGCTTAAAAATGTCGGCGAGTGTGCCGGCAAAGTAACAGCTGAAATGGCTGAATTTACAGGACTTAAAGAGGGTACTCCCGTTGCAACAGCCGCAATTGATGCACATGCATCACTGCCTGCGTGCGGTATATCCGAGCCCGGTCAGCTGCTTATGATTATTGGCACTTCGACTTGCCATATCCTTTTGGGTAAAGACGAAAAAGAAATTCCCGGCATATGCGGAGTTGTTAAAGACGGAATTCTCCCGGGATACTTTGCCTATGAGGCAGGACAGAACTGCGTTGGCGACAGCTTTGCATGGTTTATAAAAAACTGTTTACCTGATTCTTATACCCAAGATGCAAAATCAAAAAATCAAAATATATATAAATATTTACAGGAAAAAGCTGAAAAACTCCACCCAGGTGAAAGCGGACTTGTTGCTTTGGACTGGTTCAACGGCGTCCGTTCTACTTTGATGAACTACAATTTAAGCGGACTTATGCTCGGAATGACTTTGCAGACAAAACCCGAAGAAATTTACCGCGCATTAATTGAAGCAACCGCTTTCGGAGCAAGAAAAATTATGGAAACTTACGAAAACGGAGGAGTTCCGATTAAAGAAATTTTTGCCGCAGGCGGAATTGCTTCTAAGGACTCCATGACAATGCAAATTTACGCTGACATCTGCAACAGGGACATTTATGTAACACAAAGCTCCCAGTCGAGCGCATTCGGAAGTGCAATGTATGGTATTTATGCGGCGGGAAGCGAAAAAACAGGCTACAACAGCATGGAAGAAATCGTTCAGTTGGGCAAAACCAAAAAGACATGTTATCACCCAATTCCCGAAAATGTTAAAATTTACAATGTACTTTACAATGAATATAAAAAGCTGTATGAGAATTTCGGTATAAAATCAAGCGATACAATGGCTGCCTTAAAGGCATTAAAAGAAAGCTGGCAAGTATAAGCAATATACATCTCATAAAATAGCTAAAGCCGCATGGTTAAAATAAGCCATGCGGCTTTAGTGTTTTAAATTCCGTTAAATACCCGACATGTTTGTTTCATTTTCATACAAAACATACATCCAATTGGAATCAAATTTTTTAGTTATGTCGTAACAGCACCCAAATATCTCATTTGTTCTGCTGCTTAAAAAGCAGTCCATTATAATAGATTATTTTACAATTCAATAAACAAAAGTTAAATAAATCCAATTTAGTATTGACTTATTTATATTATGCGCTATAATAACGATAACGATTACTATTATTATATTTATATGAGGAGTGATATCTATGATGTGGAAAGACAAATATAAAATTGGAATTCCGCTCGTTGATAAACAGCATAAAGAACTGTTTGACAGAGTTGAAAAATTTGTTGAAGCACTAAGAAAAGATGAAGAATGGGATGCAAAGCTCCCTGAAATAAAGAAAACTTTAGCATTTATGAAAAACTACGTAGTCGAACATTTTGACGATGAAGAGGTCTACCAAAGGAAAATAGGCTATCCTTTACAAAAGGAACATCACCTTATACATAAAGATTTTACCGAATACGTTATGCAGTGTGCAGCAAGTTTTGAAAAAGAAGGCTACCCCGAAAAAGGCGTCCAGCAGTTTGCGGGGAAACTTTTAGCATGGCTTATAAACCATGTTGTTGCGACAGACTTAAAAATGAGTGAATTTGTTAAAAAGGACGGTGATTTGTAATGATTAAAGATAAGCTTAAATTAACCCCGTTTTATGATGCGACTAAAGATGTATTTAAAAGTATGCTTGACCTTGATATCTCCAAACTGGAGAACAACGAAAAACTAAATTCCGAAGAAAACGTAAAGGTTGAAATTGCTTTAATAGGCGACCTTTCGGGTACAGTCATTTATAATTTTCCTAAGTCCACAACTTTAAATATTGTAAAAACTCTTTCCGGTATGGAATTTAATGATTTAGATGATTTTTCATCTTCTATGCTCGGTGAAATGGCAAATATAATAAGTGGAAATGCCGTTACTTCTCTTTCTGAAATGAACTATAAATGCGATATAAAGCCGCCGAAAATTACAATAGGCAATTCTAACGCAGATAAAGACGGAAGTTCTGTTGACATGTTCTTACATTCCAACGTTGGTGAAATGTGCGAGCATATATGCTTATCCCAAAACATATAAATTACTTCCCCTTACTATATAATAAAACAAGCGCTCCCCTTTTTTGGGGAGCGCTTGTTTTATAAAATTTAAGACCTATTCAGTTTAAGTTCTCTAATAAGTACAGCTTCATCAAAAATGAAGTCAAATTCGACGACAATATAAGTTGATTTCTTCTTGCCATTTTGATACTTTTCTCGTATCCAAGGTGTCATCAGCTTAAAATTTTTATAATACAAAGCTTTGATTTCATTAGGTTCTATAATTATCATAATCATCGCATCCCTTAAGCCATTTTTCGGTTAAAGGGTAACATCGATTCTCCAATAAATTTATTACTCCGGAGATATCTTGATTTTGTATAAGGAAATACAGTTTTCTCATAATTGCCAACAGTTGACTTCCATTGATTTTATATAATTTCATATTTCTGTCGATTTTCACTGCGCTTTCAAGATCATTTAATCCTTTTAAAAGATTTTCAAAACCATCTTGGTCCTCTCCATTTCTAAATTGTTCAATTGATGTACGTAAAAAACTTTGAAAACGCTTAATGTGCAATTGCGTCTGGATTAACTCAGTTTTCACATTCATTCCATCCATCTATTAGTTCCCTCCATCCACGAATTTGGTAAACCGTCAGATTGTTAAGTGTACCCAAAGCTTGAAATTCTATTTCTTAATCAAAATTCATCAATATTTTGTTTTCTTATTTTTATATATCTTCCGATAAAATTATATTTTTTTAAGCTTCGGTTTGTAATTTGATTTCGGTTAGCAAGCTGTACAATTCCGATGTTTCACTTCTTCCCCACTGCTTCATCGCATGAGGCAGCCCCTCCTAAAAATCTCTAACAATATCAAGCACAAAATTAGAATCACTTATGGGAATTGAAGCAGCAAGTTTTATAAAGTTCTTTTACTTTCCAATTTGAGTAATTGCTGTCAGAATTACTGCGCGGTTAGGTATGAATCAATAAATTCATCTGCACCGATAACTAAAAACTTTTTTCGAAAGAATACATCTCATACCTGCGCTAATTGATTTCTTGACTTTTCATATATATATTGCTTTTAAGTCTAAATAGAACTATTGTGATTTCGCAGAGCTTTTCCAAATTAAACTTATGTCTGAATGCTGCCGTTAGGTTAACTGCCAACTTACTGACCGGTTAGGAAATTTAATAAACCACTACACTTCGGATTTTATTGTATGTACCGAACCTATTAAGTATTACGATAATTATTGCTCTGTTTCAGACGAAGAAAATTATATTTTAAAAAAGGCAAGCTTAAATTAACAAAAAATGCTCCATCAGATGGAGCATTTTTAATTTTAGAATATAAATCAATAAAGGATGGAAGATAAGCCCGCATCAAATTTACGAGGACTGCTCCGAAGTTCTGCATATTTTTAAAAAGTGCTGCATGGGTGCAGTCAAAAACTTATCCGTGCGGTATATTACTGAAAGCGCCCAGGGGAATTCAGGGTTTTTCAGGTGAAGCTGACACACACGGCCGGCATACAGCTTGTCGACCAGGGGCTTGGGCAAAATACTGATACCCTGATTGTTTGCAATCATCTCCAGCAGCAAATCCCATTGAGAGCTTTCAAAAGCGATGTTCGGTTTAAAGCCCGCAGCTTTGCAGCGTTCCATCATTACATCGTAATACATGTAATCCGGAGAAACCATTAACAAACGCTCCGTTTTCAGCGCTCCGAAGTCCACGCTGCTCTCGGAGGCAAGCGGATGTTGTTTGGGGACAATCAGCACAGCCTCCGAGTGAAAAACGGTTTGGCTGTAAAACTTACTGTCCGAAAACGGTTCGATTACCACTCCCAAGTCGAGCGTTCCGTCTTCCACCAAATCTCTGATTGATTTGGAAGTAATCTCCGTAATCTGCAAATCGGTTTCCGGATAAGCACTTCGGAATTTATAAATCAGTGAGGAAAAGTAGATTGTTCCGGCGGTAGGAGGAAGACCGAGCGTCAGGGTACCGACCGCGCAGCGCAGCTTCTGTTCCAGTTCCTGTGTCTGAGTGTGATAGTAGTCCAGCATCTTTGTTGCGTATTCATAAAATACCAAACCGTCCTGCGTAATTAGAAGATCTTTCGCCCGCCGCCCGATAAATTCTGCATGGAATTCATTCTCCAGTGCACGAATGGCCTTGCTCAATGTTGATTGGCTGACAAAAAGCTTCTCAGCCGCTCTTGTAAAATTGCGCTGTTTTACTACTTCAATATAATAAGTCAGCCAAGTCATTGTCATTGGGAATTTCCTCCTTAATTTTTTTATCCTAATTCTTTTTATCCTACTTCAATTATACCTGAAAATCTTTTGATTGCAATCTTATTATCGCAAATTAGAGTAATTCTGCATGAACTTTATTCATGCCTGTATGAATTTTTTGTATTTTTCATACAAAAAATATCGTGCTATGATAATAGCAGGGAAATGCTTTGGCCAAAGCAGACTAAATTGAATGAACTGCTTGTATGCGGCTGTATGCAAGCGAGAGGAGAGATATTTGTGCAAGAGCAAGAGAAAAAAGTATCTTCCGCCAGAGCCATATTGATTGAAATAGTGATGTTCTTTACATACGCATTTTTCGCAGTGAACTGGATTGCCGGCAGTACGCTGACGCCGCAGATTATGAAATCTTTCAACCTAACGTCGTTTGCATCGGCAACCTTTATTTCCAACGCTATCACCATCGCAAAAATTATCGGTAATTTCGCCGCCGCCGAAATTCTTATCAAGCTGCTGCCCAAAAAGGCGATTGGCCTGGGTTCCGGACTGATTGTAGCGGGCAGCGTGCTGGCTGTGCTGGCACCCCAGTATTGGATTTTTATTTTAGGCCGCTTTATTATGGGGTTCGGCGGTGCGCTGTATGTGGTTTATTTCAGTCCCGTTGTCATCCACTTTTTTGCTCCTGAAAAGCGCCCGACGGTCAACGCAATTAATAACGTTGCCTATAATGTCGGAGGAATAATTGCAATGCTGATTGTCGGTCCGGTCATCCAGTGGATGCAGACCTGGCAGTACAGCATGGCGTTTTTCGCAGCAATCAGTGCCGTATTGTTTATCGCATGGCCGGCTTTGGGACAAGACTTTGAGCTGACTCGTTCATCCGGTGAGAATGCGGAGAAATATACAATAGCGGATGCGCTTAAGGAAAAGAATAACTGGTTTCTGCCGCTTACTTATTCGGGATTACTTACCTTTTACATTGTACTGCTCAATATTTTCCCGATTTCCGGCATTACCGTAATAAACTCCAAAACACTCAGCACCCTGGTGGCGGTCGGCGGCGTTGTCGGTTCTATACTGGCAATCATGCTGTCCAAGGTATATTTCAAGCGCCTGCCCGTAATCCGTTGGAGCGGTCTTGCCATGATTTTGTTCGGTGCGCTGATGTTTAACACGAAAAGCGGCACACTTTCGATGATTGCCGCCTTTGCAATCGGTGTGCTGATGTTCCTGCCGATTACCTCCCTCGTAATGATTCCACAGGAAATGCCGAATATGTCCCCTGCTAAGCTTACAACCATTATGGGTCTGTTCTGGGCGCTGTCCTATGTAATTGAGTCAATTGTGTTCTATCTGATTGGCATTGTGATTGATAAATCCGGGTATTCAGCCGGACTGACCATAGCGTTAGTGATGAGCTCAACCTTCTTCCTTGGGTCGTTTATCCTTCCGGAAACAGGACGCTCAGCAAAGGAAAAGAAGCAGTAAGTATGGAAAGGGAGTTTTTTGAATGAAATCGTTCGAAGAAATGTACAGTGAGAAAAAAATGACCGCCGAACAGGCACTGGAATTAATTCAGGATAATGATTATATGTTTTCCGCCCAAGCTGCCGGGGAACCGGAAGCGATTCTTGAGAAATTGCAGCACCTCAAAAAAACCGGCGTAAAAAATACAGTTTTGAACACCTGCCTGCCTCTGAAGTATTACGAGGCGTTCAAGGATCCCGAAATGAAAGGAATAATGGCGCATAACGGCTGGTTTTTCAATGCCGGTCTGCGCGACGCACAGACTAAAAAGCTGGTGAGCGACGTGCCCCAAAGCTCTACCTCGATTTTACGCAAAACTCTTGACCGCTGTGTTTATGAAAATCGCCGCCCCGTGGTGCTTGCCACAGTGTCCCCAATGGACAAGCACGGCTATATGTCCCTGTCCGTCAGTGCAATTTATGAGCGTGACCTAATCAACAAGGGGGCGCTTGCAATCGTGGAAGTAAACCCCAATTTTCCTTATACTTTCGGTGACACACAGGTTCATATTTCCGAGGTTGCGGCAGTTGTGGAATCCAACCGCCCTATCTTCAAAAGCAAACTTGCACCTTACACCGAAACGGATGCGGCAATCGGAAGATATGTTGCCTCACTGATTGAGGACGGCTCCACAATTCAGCTGGGAATCGGCAATATTCCGAATGCGGTGGCGACGGAGCTTAAGAGCAAGCGCCATTTGGGAATACACACGGAAATGTTTACGGAAACCATGGTGGATTTGATTGAATGCGGTGCAGTGGACAATTCCCAAAAAGGTCTGCTCAACGGCTATTCGGTCTGCTCTTTCACAATGGGCAGCCAAAGGCTGTACGACTACATCAACCACAATCCCTCTGTTTTGTTTAAATCCTGCACTTTTACCAATGACCCGTACACCATTGGTAAAAACAACAAATTTGTTTCGGTTAACGCCACACTGGAAATTGACCTTACGGGCCAATGCGCTTCGGAAACAGTCGGCCACACCCAGTGGTCCGGAACGGGCGGACAGTCGGAAACCGTACAGGGCGCACAGATGTCCCCCGGCGGCAAGTCTATTATAGCCATGCACTCCACCTACACAACCAAGCGGGTGTCGACTTACTTGTTGCACTGATTCAAAATCTACCGACCATTATTACCACCATTGTGGCGGCAATCCCTCAAATCATTTCAAGTATCGTAAATGCCTTGATTGGAAACATCGACAAGATCATTATGGCAGGGGTTCAGCTATTTGTAGCACTCATTCAGAATTTACCAACCATTGTGGTAGAGATCGTAAAAGCAGTGCCTCAGATTATTGGCGGCATCGTCAGAGCATTTACAAACTCCATGGGTTCCATCGTGACGGTGGGTGGCAACATTGTAAAAGGACTATGGCAGGGTATTCAATCCCTTGCTTCTTGGTTATGGAATAAAGTGAGTGGTTGGATTAGTGGCATTTGGACGGGCATCAAGGATTTCTTCGGTATCAAATCACCATCGAAACAGATGGGGTGGGTTGGTGAAATGCTTGTGAAAGGTCTTGCAGGTTCTATCCAAGATAACGGTGATGAGGCTGTAAAAGCGGCTGAAATGTTGAGCGAGGATATCAACGATGTGATGACCAGTCTTGCCAGTGATATGAGTACATCCTTGCCTACAGACTTTTCAGTGGATACTTCGGTAGGCGGCGTGATTTCAAATGCAGCGATCTCTTCCCTAGGTGGTGTCAGTGGGTCGCTAGTTACTGTACAGCAGATGATTGTACGAAGTGAAGATGATATCAGAAGGGTATCTCAGGAACTTTATAACTTAATTCAGACAGGCTCTCGTGCTCAGGGCCGGTTTTCTACAACGTAAGGAGGTGTGCCGATGGGTTTTTCATATGACGATATTTCTTCAAAAAGCATGGGACTAAAAGCCAGGCTCACTTCCTGGCAGGTCTGTGGAGGAATGCGTAATTTTACCACCACCGTACCTGGAAAGTATGGGGTGACAGACTTTGGAGCTGATTTAGATTACCGAGAAATCAATGTAGCTTGTAATATCTATCCCAAGCGTAGCTTTTCTGCTCTGGTGAGTACGCTTGATGAACTTTCAACATGGCTTGATCCCATGCAAGGGTTAAAAGAACTTGTTTTTGATGATGTGCCAGACAGGTATTTCATGGCAAGGCTGAATGAGAAAGTGGACTGTGAACGACTCATTCGTTTTGCAGGAAGTTTTAACTTGAAGTTTTTCTGCCCTGACCCTTTTGCTTATGCCATTACGGATGAAAATTATTTAATAGAAAGCGAAGGCGACCACACGGTTACAAGACTGACCGGCAATGTTGATTCCAATCCTATGTATCGTTTGAAGGGAATCATAACTTCTGGTGTAAATAATTCTATTTCTGTTACAACCAATGGCTTGGAAATGAAAATAGTGAATGCTGTACTTTTGGCAGAAGAAACACTTGTCATTGATACAGATAAGATGACGGCTTATGTGGAAGACGAAAACGGGATAATCTTAAGAAACGCTTTGCCTTACCTAGAGGAGATAGATTTTCCAAGTCTTCATGTGGGCACGAATACCCTAGCAATAACAACGAATAATGCTGTGTTTACAGCGCTTGAAATAAAGGCTCGCAGTAGATGGAGGTGATCCAGTGGCACTAAAAACAATATTAAATAAACAGACAGATTTTACGGGAGAGTTCCCAGTCGAATATGCAAAATCTGGACTGTGGCGATTTAATGATGTATCGGTAGATGAAAACGGTTATCTTGCAGACTCTTCTGGGTTAGACAGAAAAATAGAGCTTGTCAATTATCTAGGAACAACTGCAAGCCTTCAAAGCGGCCAAAAAGGGAGACAAATCCGAATCAACATCAACAATCCCGCTACAGAAAAAACCTACCTTAAAGTGGCCAATGATGGTACTTTCTTTTCGGAGATAGGAGAACGAATCCTTGTTGGCGGTTGGATGATACCGACTACTTATTCGGTAGGAAATACCTATTGCCCCATATTAAATACGCGCTATGGTCCTGGTCAGCCTATCTTTTACCTGTCGCTCTTTGCAGGCAGACCTAGAATCATGCTTTATAACGCTAGTGGTTCTCTTATACTCGACCAAACAACCACACCGCCTTTTTCACTTATCAATGGTGGAGTGTATTTTATTTGCATGGTCATAGAGCCAAACAATAAAAATGCATGGATTGTACTAGGAGATAGGACAAGTGGTGCAAGCTGGGTATCCCCGACCTATTCCTTTACAGGCACACTAAACCCATCTTGTACGGCCGACATCATTATGGGTATGCATGCAGATGCTTACTGGTATGCTGGAAGATTTGATGACTGGTTTTTCGATATGGATTCCAGTCTTACAACGGATGATTTGATTGATTATTTCAATGGGTCTCTTTTGACTAACGGTGGTGATATGGGCGGTACTGTTGATGCACTCACCGTACCAGGAGTTGTGAGTTTAAGGGAAACAGAAGGTGTCTATCCAACGGAAGGAACACTATATACGGCTCCGACAAATTGCAATCTATCTGGCACAGGTCGGGTCTCTGTTACCAGTGAATATATTTCTGGAGTGACTGCAGTTGGGCCAATAGAAACCTCAACAAGCGATGACCTAGTTCATTGGAGTGATTGGGCAGCCATCGCACTTGATGGAAAACTGGTATCTCCAAATAAGGCATACATTCGTTTTAGGGTCACACTTACTACGGCAGATACAAGTAAGACTCCTCGAATTATTGATA
>DHPU01000041.1:4247-7806 GCA_002407935.1 Peptococcaceae bacterium UBA5356 | reverse complement strand
AGACTCCTCGAATTATTGATATCAGGCTATATGACATTCCAAAGTCACCTTATGAGAGGATTGGTTTTTCAAGACCGGTCGTACTGGATTCAAATGGGGCTTGGGAGGCTGTGTTAGAAAATGCTTATAACATTGTGGTAACCAGTGAAATCAATGGCGAGGATACGCTCTCCTTTATGATCCCCTACCGTGATCCCAAGCGGGGATTTATTGATAGCGAAAAGAAAATTCAGATTGTTGATGACATCTATAAAGTAAGGACTTTAACAGATACAAAAGACAGCGAAGGAAATCTAGCGACTGAAGTGTATGCTGAGGCAGAGTTTTATGACCTGACTTTTTCAGTGCGAAAAGAAGAGCATAAATTTGATGCAGAAACTGCTGAAGTCTCTATGGCTTATGCCTTAGAAGGAACAGAGTGGAGCGTAGGCACAGTTAATGTACGAACCAAAAGAACCTGGACGAGTACAGAAAAGAATGCACTTTCCATCCTTCGCACGGTTGCTGACTTACACGGTGGAGACCTTGTCTTTGATTGCCCGAATAGACTGGTCCATCTCTTAACGGTCTATGGTACGGATAGTGGTGCATTGTTCGCCTATAAGAAAAATATGAAGAGCATTAAAAGAGTCGTTGATACCAGAAGTCTTGTAACAAGGCTCTATGCCATTGGCAGCGATGGTCTTACCTTTGCAGACATCAATGGAGGAAAGGCATATGTGGAGGACTATACTTATTCGTCTGATATTCGAATATCAACGCTTGATTGTTCTTCCTTTACCAATCCCTATCAGATGAAAGAATATACCGAGATGAGGCTTGCTCAGTATTCAAAACCAAACATCTCTTATGTTTTAAACGCAATGGATTTATCGGTGTTAACGGGTTATGAGCATGAAGCATGGTCGCTTGGCGATTATGTTCATGTAGAAGATAAAGATTTAGGACTGTCGGTGACAACTCGTGTTATACGAAGAGAATACAACTTACAAGAACCATGGAATACAGTATTAGAACTATCTACTACCCTTAAAAATCTGGGTAGTTCTGCAAGCCAGTGGGATAACGTGGCAGATTCTCTTGAAGGCACAAGTATGGTGACGAACAATGATATCCGGGAAATGGTGCCTTTTAATCTGCTGCGAAATTCTCGTGCTGATGATGGCATGGCTTACTGGATTAACTCAGGCTTTGAAGTAGATGGTGATAACGGTGTAAGTGGGTCGACATCCTTTAAGGCAATGGGTGTAGCTAATATGACAAAAAGTATGGCTCAGACCATCTATCCGGCGAATCGTTCTAGCTACACGCTCTCGGCGCAAATCGCATCTGAAAACCTTGAAAAGCTGAGTAGCAACTCACAGGTTGGCATTGAAGTGGTTATTGAATATGAAGATGGAACGACAGAAGCAAGGTTTATTGATTTGTATTAAGGAGGTGGATTGGTGGCCTATTTTTCAAGAACATCAGAAAAGATACTCCCAGAAAGCTACTCTTCTAAAGTAAAATCCATTACCATCCGTGTCTGTGTCACAAATTGCACAGGCACTTTTTATATTACGGATCTCTTTTTACAAGCAGGGTCAGTGGTCACGGGATGGGTAGGTCATCCCTGTGAAATAAGGTGGACGTTAGATGGCTAAGGTTAAATTTATAAGGTTGGCAGAAGTCATAAATAAAAAACAAGATAAGCGTGTCATGAGTGTAAGCATAAAACCTACCCTCTATGATTGCACTGGCATGATTTGGTTTACGGACATCCAGTTACAAGAAGGACCTGTTCTAAATGGTTATGCGCCTCATACAGAGAGCAGGTTAGAAAAACTAAAGGAAGATGGCAGTATCAAGAATCCTGTTTGGTTTAACGGTGTGGTCCGTTCAGAGGAAACCATTATTTTGTTTAATGTTGGTGAAACCTCTGCAGGACTTGATATTCATATCTATCCAAAGCTTTCTATGTCTGCTGGAACAGTGAAACTAAGCCAAGGTATAGGAGGGCAACAGGTCTCCTTCCCTAGAGAAATTGAAAAAGATGATGATTTGGCACTCTTAGCATCTACGCGAACTTGTACCAAAAACGGAGTCAGCGAACCCAAAGAGGGGTTCTATCAATACAGTGCTGCCTGGGACTCAAAGCACAAAGTGATCCTTGAAAAAGGAAAATCTTCAAGGGTTCTGTTTACCATGCAGGAAATGCAAGACGGAGGTGAACCATTCTAATGGAACGACTAAAAGGCAAGAAAATCATGGTGTGGACTTTTATGGGAAATGCACGAATGTATGAAGCTTTAGAGAAATATGGAGATCGAATTGATACCATCGGTCTTTTTTCTTTTAAGGTACGAACTACAGGTGAAATTGTTGAGAGTGGTGTCACCATCAATAGTATGCTCCCCTACATCAACCGTTATCGTCACATCAAATGGTTACTGACCATTGCCAATGATGGTGCAAACAGTATTTTCAGAGCATTGAGAGACAACACAAATGGTGCTCAGGAACTGTTTCTATCCGAGCTTATTCGTATTATGGAAAAGTATCCTTGGTGCGATGGTATTGATATTGACCTAGAAAGGGGCGATGACTATTCCACTCATGCTGAGTCAACCGCCATGTTTCAAAATATTTACAACACTATCAAAGCCTATGATTCAAGCAAACTGATGAACATTTGCCTGCCGGGAATGACCAGTGTCAATGGTTCAGTAGGTGGTGAGAATTGGTGCGTTTATGGTGACCTAGACCCCTACTGCGATACCGCATCTATTATGAGTTATGGTATGGCTTGGTCGGGCTCTGCACCAGGTCCTGTATCTCCAAGGAGCTGGCTTGAAGGGATCTATGATTATGCTGTTACAGTGATGAATCCCGATAAGATTTTCTTTGGGATGCCTGCTTATGGCTGGAACTGGCAAATTTATGACACACCAGAAAACCTAGGTAAAGCCTATAGGGGAACGTCTCATACCTACTATGCGGCAAAATACTGGATGACAGGAGTCTATAATTTCACAGACGATGCGCCTCCTCAACCGTTTATTCCCATCGTGGCTTACTGGGACGATGAGAATAAAGTGCCCTGGGCATTGCCGCATGTCTACGATTATATGGAAGGAAGAGATGCCACTCGCTATAGCTATCCACTCTTATCTGCAAGCTACAATGGCAGACAGTATCTGACGGCCTATGGCAAACAACAAAAGTTAGCCTTTGGAACTGTTTATGTAGATCATGATGCCATGCCGGATAGTTATTCTGGTGTTGTTGCTGTTTCTAATAGCGTCACAACACTGGGGGATGAAGGTGCGGCAACCTATCATTTTACGCTTGCTCAGGCAGGTACTTATGATGTAGCAGTAAAGCTAGGCTTTCCCTTTTGGGATAAGAATAATATTCATATCTCCCTTGATGGAAATGAAGTAGATTTTTCTGAAAACAGACTGTGGTGGCCTTATTGGAGAACGACTTTCTGGGCGGTGCTTAAAAAAGGAGTGAGCCTTTCTGCAGGAACACACACCATCACCATTTCGCTTGGGGCAAAGGGTGTACAGTTTTATGG
>DHPU01000041.1:1130-3995 GCA_002407935.1 Peptococcaceae bacterium UBA5356 | reverse complement strand
CTTAGAAGAAAAGCAGATTCTGCCCTTGTGTGGTATGAGGATTTTAGAGATGATAACCCTCTCCCCCAAAGCTACTGGACAACATTATCAGGCGAATGGAGTGTTTGGCAAGATACAAGCAGTTCGATGAATAGACCCTATTCCCAACTGGAGGGTAAGGGGCAGTTAGCATGGAACTACAACAATTTTTCAGATATACATTTAAGGGCGCAGATTATTTTTCCTGAGACCTTTAGTGGCAAGGCAGGTGTTTTTATTGGAACGATTTATTGTTGCTTTAATTATGATAACCAGCGTATTGAACTGTATGAAGGTTCTACTTTAAAAGGTAGTTATGCCACCAGCTTTTCAAAAACATCGGCCGCAAACATTCGATCGAATCCAAGCTTTTACACTCTAGAAATTCGAAAGCGTGGCAATCAAGTGCGGGTCTATTCCTCTGCATCCAATACACTGCGCTTTACAGCCACTTGCTCGGATGTGACAGGGTATGCAGGTATTCGTTCGGATAATAAAGTCCATTGCCAGTTGCTTCGCTTAGGCGATGCTTGGACCTATGAGCCTTATGAACGCTTTGACGTGCTTATGCCAGATGGAACATTTAAAACTTATGGTCGGCTATCAAGAAGTAACTGTTCTTGGGATGATGAGTTTCAAGTATTTACTTTAACAGCAGACCTTGAAGAATCAGCCACAAGAAGTGAAAGCATCTCCCTAGATTATGATTTTTTTCATTCAGATATGATGGCATCCATCCAGTGCGGAAAGGACTACAGTGTCACCATCATTCCAAGGGATATTAACATCTGGATATCTCGTATTTTCTTAGGTGATGGTGACGGATTTTCCATTCTTTATTATCAGGATGTGGATAGCCTTGTGTACTGGGCAAATGAAGCAGCTTATCGGTGGAAACTTCGAGGCATGTGTATGTGGTCACTAGGGCAGGAGGATTTAAGGCTCTGGGAGTGGCTACCAAAACAAATAGAGTAATCAAAGGAACATCTGCAAAAGTAGGTGTTCTTTTTATTTCAACAAAAGGAGGAATTTTCAATGAAAGAAATATGGAACTGGATCCAAGTTGTGATAACAGCAATCGGTGGATTCTTCGGATGGTTTTTAGGAGGAGCAGACGGATTTTTATATGCGCTACTAGTCTTTGTAGTCATCGACTATCTAACAGGTGTCTTATGTGCCATCGCTGATAAGACCCTATCAAGTGAAGTGGGATTTATCGGAATCAGCCGTAAAGTGCTGATTTTTGTTTTAGTGGGTGTGGCCAACATTTTAGATGTCTATGTGATTGGTGATGGGAGCGTACTAAGAACAGCGATTGTTTTCTTCTACTTATCGAATGAGGGGATCTCGCTGTTAGAAAACTCAGCTCATCTTGGACTACCGATCCCAGAAAAACTAAAAGATGTATTAAAACAGCTTCATAACAAGAGCGACGAGGAGGAATAATCATGAAAACTAAAGGAATCGATATCAGCACGTGGCAAAAACCAAGTCAGATAAACTATGACCAACTTGCGAAAGAGGTTGATTTTGTCATTCTACGTGCAGGATACACCGGTCACGGTACAGGAGTGAGTTTACACAAAGATGATGCCTTTGAAAAACACTACAAAGCCTTTCACGAGAGAGGTATTCCTATCGGTGTTTACTGGTACAGCTGTGCCAATACCAAAACCAAGGGCATAGCAGAAGCGAATAAATGCCTAGAAATTATCAAAGGCAAGACCATCTCTTATCCCGTTTTTATTGATACAGAGGATAATTATCACCAGCAACCAAGTGGCAAGAAAGCCATTACCGATGCTTTAGTAGGCTTTTGTGAAACCGTAGAAAATGCTGGATATTATGCTGGTATCTATGCGTCTAGTTCTTGGTTTCAAGATTTAACAGAACTGGATCGTATAGCACCTTATGATTTCTGGGTCGCTCAGTGGTCGAGTAAAGAACCGACACTTCGTCATGGTATCTGGCAGTACACAAGCAAAGGTAAACTAAGTGGTTACTCAGGAAACTTAGACATGAATTATGCTTTTAAAGATTACAAAGCGATTATCCAAAGTGCAGGGCTTAATCATCTTGGGAAAGAAGAAAACGTACCTGCTCCTACAGAAAAGAAATCGGTCGAGCTGCTGGCCAAGGAAGTCATTCAAGGCTTATGGGGTAATGGTGAAGAACGAAAGAAACGCTTAACAGATGCAGGCTATGATTATGCGGTGGTGCAATCAAAGGTCAATGAAATGCTATCTAGTAAAAAGTCTATTGATGCCATCGCAAAGGAAGTCATTCGTGGCGATTGGGGTAACGGACAAGATCGAAAAAACAAACTTACAAATGCCGGCTATGACTACATTTCGGTACAAAAAAGGGTAAATGAACTCTTGAAATAAGAACTAGTAAGAATGCCTATCAAGGAGTATTTCTCTTTGGTAGGCATTCTTTTTTTCTAAACCGTCAGATTCTATTACCTCCCGTGGCTACTAGGTAGAGGGCAACAAAAAAATCGCCCTTTGGAAAGAGGTGATGGATATGAAACACAATCTCAAAATTAGTGTTTCTAAGAAACCACAGACAGGCGGACTTGTTACCTACCGTAATGTGTCCGTAAGGGAACGAATTCTTCGCTTTCTTTTAGGGAGTAAACAGCGTGTAACGATTGTGATTCCTGGAGATAGCATCGAGGAACTCTCTATCTGTGAAATGACGAAAGGAGGTACTGACCTTGAGCAAAATAAAATTACTGCTTGAAGTGGTAAATGATATGCGAAGTCTTGCTGACAGCATACAGGCGGTTTGTAATGCAATGGCAGAAAGTGATTCTGCTCCCAAAGAAGTGCCTGCCACAAAGAC
>DHPU01000041.1:0-905 GCA_002407935.1 Peptococcaceae bacterium UBA5356 | reverse complement strand
TGCCGAAGTGCGAGGACTCATTCAAAAGTATGGTGCAGACAAGTTAAGTGCGGTTGACAAGGCTTATTATGCTGATATCTTGAAAGATGCGGAGGAGCTTGGAAATGGGTAATCATGCAATATTATCTGCATCCTCATCCCACAGGTGGCTCAACTGCCTACCCTCTGCAAGACTTGAACTGGAGTTTGAAGACCAAAGTGGTGAGGCAGCAAAAGAAGGTACAGCGGCTCATGACCTGTGTGAACACAAACTAAAAAAGGCACTTCATATGAGAAGTCAGCGACCTGTCTCTGAGTATAACTCTGATGAGATGGAGGAATGTACAGATGCTTACGTGGACTTCGTTATGGAACAGGTGGAACTTGCAAAAACAAAATGTAACGATCCAATCGTTCTTATCGAACAGCATCTTGATTTTTCATGCTATGTACCAGACGGCTTTGGAACAGGAGATTGCGTGATTATCGCGGATGACAGACTTCACATCGTAGACTTTAAATATGGGCTGGGTGTGCTAGTCGATGCCGTGGACAATCCACAGATGAAGCTCTATGCCCTCGGAGCACTTGGAATCTATGATCACCTGTATGACATCAAAGAAGTGTCTATGACAATCTTTCAGCCAAGAAGAGAAAATGTCAGCACCTGGACAATACCGGTGGAAGAACTAAAAGGCTGGGCGGAAGAGGAACTAAAGCCTAGGGCGGTCAAGGCCTTTAATGGTGAGGGTGAATACATCCCCGGTCCATGGTGTACCTTCTGTAAAGCGGCAAACAAATGTAGGGCTAGAGCCGAAGAAAAGCTAAAACTTGCAGAGAAAGAATTCAAGATGCCACCTCTGCTGACGGATGCTGAAATAGAAGAAATCTTACTTGTTCTTCCCGACCTTACCAAATGGGCAAAT
>DHPU01000077.1 GCA_002407935.1 Peptococcaceae bacterium UBA5356 | reverse complement strand
CTCAGGCTTTTTTCCCTTGCGGCACAATCTGCTCAATCCGTTCTTGTCCACCCATATACGGCCGCAGTATTTTAGGTATCGTGATACTGCCATCTTCCTCTTGGTAATTTTCCAAAATCGCGGCAGTAGTCCTGCCAAGTGCTAACCCCGATCCGTTCAACGTATGCACAAATTCGGGCTTACCACCCCCCGTAGGACGGAACCGAATATTGGCGCGACGGGCCTGAAAATCCTCGAAATTACTGCAGGAAGAGATTTCCCGGTATAACTTAAAACTAGGCAGCCATACCTCTAAATCATACGTCTTGGCTGACGAAAACCCTATATCTCCTGAGCTAAGGCACATTACCCGATAAGGCAGCTCCAGCAGCTGCAAGATTCTTTCCGCATTAGCCGTCAGCTTTTCTAATTCTTCATAAGAAACAGCCGGATGGCTGAACTTAACCATTTCTACCTTATTAAACTGATGTTGACGAATTAAGCCTCTGGTATCCCGCCCATGTGCTCCCGCCTCCGCCCTGAAACAAGGCGAATACGCCACATGATAAAGCGGAAGTTGCTCCTCCGGAATAATTTCCCCGCGATAAAGATTCGTTACCGGCACTTCGGCCGTAGGAATCAGAAAATAATCGATATTTTCCAAATGAAACATATCCTCGGCAAACTTAGGCAACTGTCCGGTTCCGGTCATGCTGTCCCTGTTTACCATAAAAGGCGGAATTAATTCCACATAGCCATGCTCACTCGTATGAATATCCAGCATAAAATTAAGCAAAGCTCTTTCCAGTCGTGCACCCCAGCCCTTATAAAAGGTAAACCTTGCCCCTGTAACCTTTGCCGCCCGTTCAAAATCGAGAATATCTAATTGTTCACCCAAATCCCAATGGGCCTGTGGTTTAAAAGTAAATTCTCTCGGGGTGCCCCATTGACGTTCTTTGCGATTAGCACTCCCATCAGGTCCCACCGGTACAGAAGCATGAGGGAGATTAGGAATCGCCAATAATATATCGGCTAATTCACCTTCAATCCCCCTGACTTCCTCATCAAGCTCTTTAATTTGCTGGGAAGTCTCCCTCATCTCTAATACCAGTTCTTCCGCATCTTGCCCCGCCTTTTTTAAACGCCCGATTTCTTCAGAAACAGTATTACGCCTGTTTTTCTTTTGCTCTACTTTAACAAGCTTCTGTCGGCGAACTTCATCTACTTCCAAAAATTTATCAATCAACTCTGTGCTGCTATTTCTTTTGATTAATCCTTCTTTTACTAATTCCGGATTGTTTCGTACAAATTTTAGATCTAACATTGCCAGCTCCTCCTTCCCTTATAATGCCTATGCCGTAAAACGCCTGATTCATCTTCTTAAAATGCTACATAGTTGGCAGTCTTAATCCCCGTAATCTCTCGAATTTTAGCCATAACCTCATTTCCGGCCTCCTGATCAACCGTCAAAATCATCATGGCACCCCCGCCAACCTCCGCCCTATCCAACTGCATCCCGGCAATATTAATTCCGTAATCGCCTAGGATCATGCCGATCTGTCCCACCATCTTCGGTCGGTCATTATGCGTAATAATAATATTATGTCCGGTAGGTTGAATATCCAGCGAATATTTATCAATACTCAGGATGCGCAGCTCATTTTTCTTAAAAACCGTCCCGGCAATAGAATGTTCCCAATGCCCATTCCCTTTGATGGTAACACAGATCTGATTGGTATAATCCTCTGTTTGGGAGCTTTTAATTTCATTGACCTTAATCCCTTTACTTTTGGCCACTAAAGGAGCATTAACATAGTTCACCGCATCATGCAGAAAAGGTCTCAGCAAACCCTTTAAGAGAGTATTGGTAAGTGTCCCAAATTCCAACTCCGCAATTTCCCCCAGATATTTAATTTCAATAGCATCAATCGGTCCTTCCGCAAAAACGCCGGCCAATTTGCCTAATTTCTCGGTAAGTTCCAGATATGGTTGAATAAGTGCAGCGTGCTCCGATTTAACAAACGGAATATTCACGGCATTTAACACCGGTTCTCCCTGCAAAATACTGGCAATTTCCTGTGCCACATCAACAGCCACATTGACTTGGGCCTCCTTAGTGGAAGCCCCTAAATGAGGAGTGACAATCACTTCAGACAAAGTAAATAACGGGCTTTGGGTCTGCGGCTCATTTTCATATACATCTAAAGCTGCTCCCGCCACCTTTTTACTTACCACCGCATCATATAACGCTGCTTCATCAATGATTCCGCCGCGCGCCACGTTTAAAACGCGCACGCCGTCCTTCATCTTGGCAAACTGCTCAGCACAAATCATATGCTTTGTTTCGGAAGTCAAAGGCATATGCACCGTAATAAAATCACTTTCCTTTAATAAAATATCGAGAGAGACTGATTTTACCCCGGCTTTTTTCGCTACTTCTTGTGTGACAAAGGGATCATAAACTAAAATATTCATCCCAAAAGCCTTGCTCCTCTTGCCTACCTCTGAACCGATTTTTCCGTAACCAATAATCCCCAGCTTTTTATTTCTTAACTCTACCCCCACAAACTGGGCACGATTCCACTGTCCCTGCCGCAGCGAAGAATCAGCCTGAGGAATATGACGGGCTAAAGCCATCATCATCGCCATCGTATGTTCAGCAGCGGCAATCGTATTTCCATCAGGGGTATTAACTACCACAACCCCCTTTTGGGTAGCCGTTGACACATCAATATTATCAATACCTACCCCGGCTCTGCCCACCACCTTCAATTGCTCCGCTTTCTCCAGGATTTTGGCGGTAATTTTCGTATCACTGCGTACCACAATCGCCTGATATTGTGCCACAATTGCACAAATTTCCTCTTCCGAAAGCTTTAATTTTACATCAACTTCAATCTCGGGATATTGCTTAAATACCTCCAGCCCTTTTTCCGAAATCTTATCACAAACAAGTACTTTCAATTTAAGTTCTCTCCTCTCCCTGATTCCCTTTGTAATCTTCTTTTTCCCTTATTCTTATTTGCCCGCTTGGACTAATAACTCCTGCACGGCGGCTACGCCCTGTCCTAATTGAATATCCATGCCTAATTCTTTTAAGGTTCTTTCCAGGGCAGCAATTGTCATGATAATATCATTAACATGAACATAGCCCAAATGCCCGATGCGGAAAATCTCTGTCTGTAATTGGCCTTGTCCTCCGGCAATTAAGACATTATGCTTATCACGCATTAATTTTGTGATCTTTTTAACATCAATTTCGTCGGGTCTTTTTACGGCCGTCACTGCCCATGACCCCGCTTCATCACTGGTCAAGGGTTCCAGCCCCAAGGCTTTAATTGCGGTTCTGACCAGCTTCTTATAAAAAGCATGACGCTCATAAATGTTCTCCAACCCTTCCTCCTGCATAATTTGCAAGGTTTCCTGCAAAGCCACGATCAGGCTGGTGGCAGGAGTATAAGGCGTTGTGCTTTTTTCCAGCAAAGACTTGCGGGCAGCCCGTAAATCAAAATAAAACCGGGGACCGGTAACCTGGTCGCTTACCGCCCAAGCCTTTGGGCTAACACTGATAAACGCCAGCCCGGGAGGAAGCATATACGCCTTTTGCGAACCGCTGACTACCACATCAAGTTGCCATTCATCTACCGGCAAAGGAGATACCGCCATTCCACTAATTGCATCCACAATAAAGAGAGCCGGATGATCCTGCATTGCGTCTCTTAACGCCTTAATATCATTTAAAATACCGGTGGAGGTTTCATTGTGCGTAACAAAAACCGCCTTAATTTCTTGCTGTATATCCTTTTTCATCCGTTCCCGCAAAACTTGAGGACTGGCCTGTTCTCCCCATGGCCCGGAAATGACTTCTACCTCAGCCCCATAACGGCCGGCGATTTTGCCCCAACGTTCACCAAAATTACCGTTCTCCATGACCAGCACTTTATCCCCGGCATTAACGAAATTAGCCACTGCTGCTTCCATGGCTCCTGTGCCGGAAGCGGTTAACAGCAAAACCTCATTGGTCGTTTGATAAATCGTCTGCAAACGTGCGGACACATCCTTAATCAAGTCATTAAAAGCCGGTGTACGATGTCCTACAGCCGGTGCCCCTAGCGTACGCAAAATTCTGGGAGGGATATTCGTCGGCCCCGGAATCATTAAACATTGTTTTTCATACATTTTTTCTGCCCCCTGTACAATATTAATGTAAAAAAGTAATAATAAAAAATTAAACTCTCGTCCCTAACCTGTTTAGCGCCAGGTTAGGGACGAGAGCTTACTCCCGTGTTGCCACCCCAATTGGTTTTTACAACCCACTTCATTCCTCATGCATAACGGACATGACCGCAAGGCTCTTCGCCTTCTGCTCCGGGGCGGAATTCGGCAGTTGTCTCACCGGTTTGCACCAACCACCGGCTCTCTATGCAGACTAGCCTTGCCTACTTTTCCCTTTCAACACAGCAACCTTTTAATTTAATTCTCATTTTACGACAGAAAAGAAAATATTGCAAGCATTAAAATTTTTTTAACCCCTCGTTTTGACTATATTCTTCCCAGGAATAAGTGAATATTTCCTTTATTTTTCGGATAGTTCCTACCCCCTAATTCAGAAGCAATAGACCATTCTGATCATAAGTAAAGGTTGTTGCCTGTCCCTGCGGATCAGTCAGGGAGAGCAGCCGATTGTCACTGTCATAGGCGCATGTTGTAATCTTACCTAGGGCATTTTCAATCGTTTTTAAATTATTCCTGGCATCATAAGTCATCCGGGTAATCTGCCCTAAAGCATCTTTTACCGTCAAAAGATTGCCGCGCTCATCATAAGTATACGTGGTGGTGTAACCGCGGGCATCTTGATTAGTGAGCAGATTCCCTTTAGTATCATATGAAGAGAAATTTACGCCATCCGTAGAGAAGAACCGATTATAGTTGTTGGTATTCCAATGGACATTAATGCTACGGTCGGTAATAATCTCCAGTCTTGCTCCGAAATCATGGCTCCAACCGTTACCTAAGGGACCTTCATCAGTGAGCAGAAAATTATACCGCAGATTAAAATCGTAGGAATATGCGCCATTTACTTTGAAGATGGGAAGGGTGATGACATGGGCTCCCGAAGCAGTATTAACCGGGTCCGCATGCAAATAGTTGTTTCTAATGTATTCATCGGAATATTGTTGCACTAATTGTTTCGCATCTTTCCCG
>DHPU01000004.1:10602-14053 GCA_002407935.1 Peptococcaceae bacterium UBA5356 | reverse complement strand
TATATTTTGTGGTAAAATGTGGTTGTATATGTACACAATAAAATCAAGCGTTAACAATAGATTAGATGAGTTTTTATTCCAACATATTCGTCACTTACTCACGACTGAAGTCACGAGAATGCGTGACGAAATTCTTTAATATCGAGCGGCAACCCAACAATAGCTCTGCTATCACTGAATTCCACCGACCCGGTTTCCGCTATCTTGACCGTTTTGTTTACATTGCCGGCTACTGTAACAGTCAGGCAAGGAACAGCCGCGTTTTCTTCCGTAAGCAAATTTTCGGAGATATTGTCGGTACTTACCTGTTGTGTAAAAATTCTTTGAGAATCAAGTGTAATGCCGTCCGTATCGGTTACAGTCGGATCGGTGTGTGTTATGAATATTTCTATGTAATCGCTTAAACCGTCTCCATCTGTATCATCTTTATTTTTGTCAGTTCCGAATAATTCCTCTATATAGTCAGGAACTTCATCGCTATCATTCGGAATAATTGCCTCTTCATAACGGCTGAGAACTTCTGCTGCCGTCAGGGCTTTGTTATAGATATTTACTTCATCAATCATGCCTTTGAAGAAATCGCCCTTGGGGTCTCCCCCGATCCTTAGCGGTTCAGCATGAGAATTTATCTTACCGGTTATAGCTAAAGAGTTAACTTGGGTTCCGTTAAGATACAGTCTCATTCTGGTTCCGTCATAGGTTCCCACCACATGAGTCCAAGCGTTTGTCGGTATAGAATTTGCGGCAGAATAAACCGTTCTGGCTGCGGTACCCATCCCCGTTTAATTATCGCCTTTATTTGTTTGTTGCATAATTAAATAGGACTAAGTTGCAAATATTTAAAAGTAATATTCAACGAGCTATGATAAAATAAGTTAATGAAATACTAAGATTTATGGAGTACTTCATTAATTAATTCTGAATATCGTGGAGGAATAGATATGAATAAAAGTATCATGATTACTGTCTTATTGGCTATAACCTTATTAAGTGGCTGTAGTAATAATAAAAGCATAAATAATGAACAAACGAATACACAAAGTCAACTTAAGGAACAAGAAGATTCAATAGATAAATCAAATATGGATGAGGTGATTTCGGAGTATATCATTACTCATACAAAGTACAAACCAACAACAAAGCAATTTGAAGCTCATAAAATATATGGAATGAATAAGCAAGAAAACAAAGTAGAAGTATACCTTTATTCTGCTCTTATTGGATATTCCTTTGTAGATGACAATTTCAAGGCCGAAGCGGGTGGTAATACCGCTATTCTAATTGAATTGCTTAAAGAAAATGGGAAATATAAGGTAATAAAATTTAAACAAGCGCTCGACGACGACAGCGTAAAGGAGCTATTCCCAAAAGAATACGCAGAAAAAGCTTTAAATGAACAGCATACTGATTTATACGAATCCATAAAAAAACAAGCCGAATCTTGGTTGGAGATGAAAGGGAAAACAGAAAAAGTAGTCGACTTTTCCGGAAATTAATAAATCTTAAAATCCCTTTTTTAAGAAATAAAGCTCCTGATTTCCCTCTTGCTCGTTTTCTTCGCCCTCAGTTAAAAAATACTTAATAATAATAGTTAAAGCAAATCCGCCTAAAGTTAGACTCGCTATTAAATTCAAATAAACAAATCCAATACGGTTCCAAGCCATAAAAAGAAGTAATAAACTATATACTAAATAACCTAAGCATCGATTTTTCTTTAGAAATTCTTTTTTAATTAAGCTCGATCTTCTTTCTCTTTGTTCCTTTCCCCGTTTAATTATCGTCTTTATTTCCGTTAGAGAAGGAAACAAAAGCGTATTTTTAAGTAAATACATTAACTTTTCCCCATTATATAATCTTAGATTACAATTAAAACGCTGCGCCAAATTATTTGAATCTGCCGTGAATTCACCATTAGTCAAAATCCTAACCAGAGACATTCCCTCTTGATAACATCTTCTTAATACCGCCAGTAGATCCCGTTCGGAAATGACTTCATCCTTATTAGCCTCCAAATAAACTACTGCCAGTTTTTGTCCATTCCAGGCACCTTCGAGGATATCATGCTTTATTTGCAAATTAATCATAAACTTTTTCTCAATTTCTTTCTGTAAGATTCTTAATATAATTTCATGAGAAGACCTTTCTAAACGTTTTTGGTATTCTTGCAAGACCATCTTTTGGAAGTAGGCTTTTTTAAGCTGTTGCTTCTTTCTTTTTTGCCAAAAATAGCGCCACAGCAACATTACGATTGTTAAAACCAGCACACCCCACATGGCTAACCGAAACGTGGGAGTCTGCCAAAAGATTAAGAAAGTAAAAATCGTCCATAAATTAGTCCAACGCATAAATAATCCCTCCGTATCCTGAGCAGTACACAACCTTCTACTCCCAGTTTTGCCGAAAGGATTATTTTTTAATCCAAATTATAACAGAATCACTGCGTTAAATAGATACCATGAGACTTACTATAAGGCTGAAAGATTGCTTCTTCCACTTCAAGATTCTGATCCAATACCAATACTCCATTATGCAAGAACCGATCCCTTACCCTATACCGTAAATCTATAAAATGGCACACCAGCTTACCTCCTTTTTTTTCATAATTGATATGGCAAAAAGGCGTAAATTCATGAAAAACCTGACCAAGGATTGTCTTGGCAAGCAGACCCTTAAATTCGTCTCCTTCTTGATAAAGATGTTGAAAGATTTGATACTTTCGATGACATAAATTAATCGTTCCCACAATATTTTTCCCAGGTAATACCGCAATAAAATCCCATTGAAAAAGACTAATTCCTGAAGGCAAGATATTTACGCGAACCAATTCATTTTTCCTTTGTAACCTAGCCCGTACAATACTTTTCGCCCAAAACCGCATCATCCGCCGTAAAAGTAAATAAAAGAAAATTACGGCTAAAAGTGAATACTCATTCACCCCTTTCCGAAGAAAAAACAAACTAATTACGCACAGCAACACCAGAATCGGATCAAAGAGAGGCAATAAGTTCCATGTATATTTTTTCCGGCTGAAAGGCCAGAGGATTTTGACCCCATAAGAATTTAATAGGTCTAAAAATAGATGTGAAAGAAACCCTAACAAGCTCCCCCAAAAAAGGGTGGAAAACTGTTCCCCAGGATAAATAAAGCCTAAAAAAAACGTTATTACCCCGGATGCTAAAACCGCGCAAGGTAAAGAATGCGAAAAACCCCGATGTTGCTTTAAATAAGCGTAATCACCCCGCATTTGAAAAACAATATCCAGATCCGGCAAAATACTACCTACTATTGAAGCGGTCATTACACTATTAGTAAGAGAGAGCGTTCCTCCCCCCATTATCCCCAGCATCATCCCAATCAACCCATGTGTAACAGGATCCATCTTCTCCACTTCACCCTTTTCCACTTAAAATCCCTTGGCTTATCTGGCGTCATTATAACATGGCGAAGCAGG
>DHPU01000004.1:8363-10431 GCA_002407935.1 Peptococcaceae bacterium UBA5356 | reverse complement strand
TTTTTCGCTGAGTGAGCGCTCACTAGCCTAATCCATAAACTCAAATTCCCAACCGTTAATACTTACAGTATCGCCATTTTTAGCCCCTTTTTCACGGAGCATTTTTTCTACACCGATCTTTCTAATAATCAACAGAAAACGCTCCATATTAGCTTCATTGGCAATATCTCTTTTCTGCATCAGCCGATCAATTTCCGAGCCAAATACCTGCCAGACTCCTTCCCGCAACTCCACTTGAAAAGGTTCTTGCTCTTCAACCTTCACTACCCGCAAGCCCTGCTCATCCTCTTCCGCATATAAGGGCATCATCGGAAGGGTTTCCAGTAATTCTGCTGCCCGCAGCATTAATTCCTTTAATCCAGCTCCCGTCACAGCTGACACCGGATAAATCTCATATTTTGTGCCAAATTTCTGACGTAACTTGGCTAGGTTTTCTTCTGCTCCCGACAGATCCATCTTATTCGCTACAATAACTTGAGGACGTGTTTGTAAATTCGGATTGTATGTAACTAATTCTTGATTTACTACCGCAAAATCGTCTAAAGGATCCCGGTCCTCAGAACCGGCAATATCTAATACATGCAGCAACAGCCTAGTCCTTTCCACATGCCGCAGAAAACGATGCCCGAGTCCTATCCCTTCACTGGCTCCCTCTACCAATCCCGGAATATCTACCAGCACAAAACTTTTCCCTTCAGCCAAACTGACTACGCCAAGATTAGGATTAATTGTCGTGAAATGGTAATTGGCAATCTTCGGTTTAGCCGCCGAAACATGGGAAATGAGCGTTGATTTACCGACATTAGGGAACCCAATCAGTCCAACATCAGCTAACAATTTTAATTCTAACTCTAACCACTTTTCCTCCCCCGGATCTCCGTTTTCGGCAATTCTAGGAATCCTGTTTACAGAAGAAGCAAAACGAGCATTTCCCTTGCCGCCCCGACCTCCCCGGGCAACTACAAACCGTTGCCCATGACTGACCAGATCAGCGATAATTTCCTTAGTATCAACTAATCTGACCACAGTCCCTACCGGTACCTGAATAATCAAATCGGTACTATCCGCCCCGTGCATATTTTTGGATTTTCCGTTTTCCCCTCGTTCCACTTTAAAATGCCTCTTATAACGGAAATCCACCAACGTACGCAACCCTTCATAAGCCTCTAAAATAACACTGCCGCCCTTCCCTCCGTCTCCGCCGGAAGGGCCGCCTTCAGGGACATATTTCTCACGGCGGAAAGAAACCATGCCATTTCCCCCGTCTCCGCCTTTAACATAAATTTTTGCATAATCAAAAAACATAAATGCTCACCAAACCTTACTGATATTCTCTATTTTCTTCTATCTAGCATACCCACTTCATTTTTTCCTCTATGCTGCTTTTTTTATCGTAATTAATAATGTCCCTGGAGATACTTCTTTTTTAACCAAAGAAAGCTTTTCCGAACTAAAATTAAAATTGTTTAACTGCTGCATCCTTTCTTCCGAACCTTCAAAAAGCAGACAGTAATACGGCACCTGTTCTGTAAAACTAACCTTACACTTTAATGAATTATGTAATAACCCTTCCTGCACAGAGCAAAGCAACTCCATTAACAGTTGGGTCAATTCTTGATCTTCGTCTCGCCAGACCTTCCAATCACCGGTTAAAACAAATTCAAAAGGATCATGACCATCATTATTTAACTGTGACACAAACCAAGTTAAAAAGCACTGTAAAAGGGGTAGAGGGATTTTACCTAACTGACTATATCGTTGCAACCGTTCTACCGCTTTTATCGAATACTTCATAGCCTTTTCCGGATGTTCTAATTGTAAATAACCATAAATTACTTGAATGTCATTCATAATATCATGGCGCATATTTTTTTGAACTTCTAACATTTTTTTTAATAAATCCTCGTGCACCTTTCTTCACACCCCTACAGTTAAATAAAGAAAAGTCCCGGATGCTCATGCCGGGACTGCAATTACTTACCTGACGAATTTTACTTGACGTTACCGGGATATACGTCCTGGTTTAATTTCCACATTTAAAGTACTTACAGTACTTGTTGTACTGGTT
>DHPU01000004.1:0-8257 GCA_002407935.1 Peptococcaceae bacterium UBA5356 | reverse complement strand
GTTGTACTGGTTCAGTATACACACTAACTTGTTTTTTCTCTTTATTTTTTCTTTCGAATTTTACATAGCCATCAATCAGGGCAAATAAGGTATCATCTTTACCCAAGCCAACATTATTACCGGGATGAATTTTTGTTCCTCTTTGTCTAACCAGTATGCTTCCTGCATTAACTAACTGGCCATCAAAACGTTTAACCCCCAAGCGTTGAGCTGCACTATCCCGTCCGTTACGAGAACTCCCAACCCCTTTTTTATGAGCAAATAATTGCAAATTCATTTTGAACAGCATACAGTCCACCTCCTCTTGCTAACTTTAAGATACTGTCCATACCCTTCTTCAATCGATTTAAGCCCCAGTTCCAGAGTCCCCATGATCACCTCAGCCTTTTCTAAATCAGCCGGTGATAAACCCTCCGACAACCAGCACTCCAAATATCCATCGTTTCCCATCTTCCAAACAGGTTTTACTGTCAAAAAAGCATCCAGTCCAAGCAAAGCCGTCTGAGTAAGTGCTGATATACTAGCACAAACTAAATCTTGCCCTGGTTCAGCCGCTCCCGCATGTCCCCGGATCACAAAGCCTTTGCTTCTGTCTCCAGCATAATAAAGCTCTGCCTTAACCATTAACAGCAATCTTCTCTACGACAACTTTAGTATAAGGCTGCCGATGTCCTTGCGTTTTATGGTAACTTTTCTTAGGCTTATATTTATAAACGATAATCTTATCGCCTTTCCCTTGTTCCAGAACCTTTAAAACAACCTTGGCTCCTTGCACAAGCGGTTTACCTAAGGATACCTTTTTCTCGTCAATAATAGCTAGTACCTGAGTGACTTCCACTAATTCGCCCTCTTGGACTGGCAATTTTTCAATTTTCAAGACATCGCCCTTTTGAACCTTGTACTGTTTTCCACCAGTTTCAATAATAGCATACATTTTTTCTACACCTCCCTGACCTGGACTCGCCATCCCGAGGCAGCACTAATGCTTTAAAAGCCTGGGTTGAGCGGTTTGGCAGACACAAGATGCCTACATTAAAATAGATTACCATACTCAAAAACAAATGTCAAATCTCAATATTTATGACAACATAACACTTTATTTAAACTGATTACCGCCCTGGCGTATAAATCTCGTTCAATCACAAACTGAATATTAACTTGCCGTAAGGACTGCGAAACACAATGAACATTAATCCCATGCTCGGCTAATACTGTGGCCGCTTTAGCCAGCACTCCCGGTTGAGCAATATTTGTTCCGATTAAACAAACAACTGCTACCTCTTTAATGATGACTGATTCAAAGCTCCTCTCTAATTCACAGACCAGTTCCTTATTCAGCAATTCTTGCCAAACAACCAAGGAAATACTGTTCGCATTGGTAGCTTTCATAATATAGCTAACATTATATTTTTTAAAGATTTCCATGATGCTTAGATCAAAGCCGGCCTGCCCCACCATAGAGGCATCATGTATTTCTACTACTACTACCTGATCAGAGCCGGTAATAACCTCGATTTTTGATTGTTTTCCCACATAATCTTTCGTAAGCAACGTCCCGGGGTTTAAGGGGTCAAAGGTGTTTTTAATCCGTAAATTAATCCCTGCCCTTTCTAAAGGCTTGGAAGCTTTCGGATGGATCGCTTCCATCCCTACATCTGCCAACTGATCAGCCACATCATAATTAGTATTTCCTACAATAACACTGTTTTCCAACCCTACTATTTGGGGATCGGCAGAAGAAAGATGAAATTCCTTATGGATAACCGCTTCATCCGCTTGTAAAAGTACAGCGATTTTCGAAAAGGTAATCTCGGAATACCCTCTGTCAAATTCTCGCATAATTCCCTCTATTCCCCTCGTATAACCGGTAGCAACCACAATATTCTTTTGATAATCCACATCAGCAAAAGATTTACGGATTCTTTCATCAATTGTCGAATTTGAAGGATCGTGAAAACCCGTCAGATCCACTAATACAGCGTTTATCCCATTGTTCTGCAAAATATTCACTGTATTAAAAGCAGAGTGAGCTTCTCCTAAAGAAGCTAATAATTCTCTGGCTGCCAGAAAAATATTATTTTTATCGACATACCCCGATGAAATGACCTTATCCATACTATTTAAATAAATCTTGGTTAACTCAATTCTTCTGGTTAAAAAATTATTGGCTTCGGCTAAATCTAACCCTATTTTTACAAATTGTTCATTCAATGTTTTTAATTTTTCCAGCACATGATCGATTCCGGCTTCATAATCCTGCTGAGAAATAAACTGCGTATAAATGCCGGGGGCTTTCGTCTTTTTATCTTCTAAAAGTAAATTGGTAATTCCCCCATAGGCTGATACAACAAATACTCTGCCATAGCGGAATTCTTTTTCCTGTGGATAATGGATGATATTTTTTAAAACATCCGCAAATTTAGACATAGATGTACCGCCAATTTTTTCAACTGTTAACATAACCCTTCACTCCTCAGACATCTTCTTAAAGAAAATTCACCATATCAATATTATCATAATAATGGTTGTGACACTACTTATTCAAACCCAAATTCCTGATAAAGCGGTCTAATGGCATATTTTACTAAATGATACTGCTCCTTTCCCCTTATGATCAGCTTTTTCCCTAATTCTTTTTCCAAGCTTTCCTGATTATCTCCGTCACTGCCTATCACTAATGCGGCTATTTGAGGATGAGCTTCCACCACAAGGGTATCAGTAAAAGTACGTGCCGCAACTTCCTTTAATTCCTCTTTAAGAGCCCGATAAACTGTTTCTTCAGATAAGATTTTCCCCTTTCCTTCGCAATAAGGGCACTTCTTTTCCAAGGTACTGCCCAAAGATTGCCTCACCTTCTTACGGGTCATTTCCACAAGACCCAAGGCTGTAATCCCCAAGATATGTGCCTTAACCTTATCCTTTTTTAATTCTTCGGCTAAAACAGCCAAAACTTTATCCTGATGTTCTTCCGTATCCATATCAATAAAATCAATAATAATAATCCCGCCAATATTTCTTAACCTTAACTGACGGGCAATTTCCCGAGCAGCCTCACAATTAGTCAACAAAACCGTATCAGCCAAATTTGTACCTCCTACAAATTTGCCCGTATTGACATCAATCGCCGTTAAAGCTTCGGTCTCATCAATAACCAAATAACCACCGTTCTTTAACCAGGCCTTTCTTTTTAAAGCCTGCGCTATTTCCTGATTCACCGCATATTTTTCCATCAGTTTCGCGGTATCATTTAAAAAAACCTTACTGGTTAGATTAATATCACTAAGCTCTAAATACTCCAGCACCTTTTCCTTTAATAAACGAGAATTAACACTCAACTTTTGAATATCCTCACTAAAAATGTCACGCAAAATCCGCTGTACAAGGGCCACATCTTTATGAAGCAGGACTGCTCCCGCCGTATTTTGGGCACGCAACACAACCCGTTCCCACATCTTCAAGAGATTTTGCAAGTCCTGCCTAAAGGCCTCCTCTGTAGCCCCTTCCGCAACGGTACGTACAATAATGCCCATCTTCTCCGGTTTTAATTGTTCGGCAATTTCCTTTAACCTTTCCCGCTCCACTTCATCTTGAATTCGGCGAGAAATACCGATATAATCCACGACAGGCATCAGGACAAGGTATCTACCGGGTAAAGTAAATCTAGTCGTAATACGTGCCCCTTTTGTTCCTGTCGGTTCCTTCGTTATTTGAACAACTATTTCCTGTCCTTCTTTAACAATATCTCGAATATTAGGCTGTATCGTTTTTTTATCCTGCGCATAAAAATCTTCACCCGGCCAAAACGCATTAGCAAGAGCATCCTCTACATAAAGAAAGGCGTTTTTCTCTAACCCTATATCCACAAAAGCCGCCTGCATCCCGGGTAAGACGTTTTTTACCACGCCTTTATAAATATTCCCCACCAACCGTTGGTCTTGCCCGCGCTCTACATAGATCTCCACCAGCTGTCCATCTTCCAACACAGCGACTTTTGATTCATCTTCTTCTACCTGTATCAAAATCTCTCTATACATTACAGCCACTCCTCATCAACAGCTATGATCTTTCCAGAGGCAACCAAACTTGCGTATCAGCATAAATATATAACCCCAAGCGATGGATCCGTAGGTTTTCTCCTAGCTGCCAAGGACTTCTTGCCCTAACCATTTTCACTACTTCCTCAGGCTTCACGTTGCCACTGCTTCCTGTCTGTACGGCCATTTCCAAAATCAACTTCCGCCCCCTGATTTGTCCCGTCAATTCCCGGATACCAGGGCGAATATTCACCTCTCGTATTCCTTTTTTGCCTTGACGCTGAACCAGATAAACAGGAAAGGCTATTGCCTGAGCAATTACCCGATCAATTACCTCCTGATCAATTACCTCCTGCAAAAGAAGCTCCTTCTCTATTTCCTGATCATAATCTTGAACGATAGGTACTTCAACCCTGTAACGAGCCAGATTTATCACCGCCATCAAGCTTTGCTTTCTCTTCGTAACCGGAACAACAGCCTTTACCCGCAAACCGCGCGGCAATACCTTGCTCACACGCTCTAACACTACCTCCGGCGGTAATTCCTCCCGTAATTGTAAATCAAGATATTCTCCTTCACTAGTAACCCCTACCGCCAAAGCGGAAGCATAAGCAATCCGGGGATGAGGATTAAACCCCTCTGAAAAAGCTAATGGTAATCCGGCACGACGAAAAGCCCTTTCCATCGCCATCATCAAATCTAAATGAGAAAGGAATCTTGCTTCCTCCTCTTTACTATATTGCAAACATAATAACATTTTCCTATTCACCTTTCTTTAAAGACACCGCTACATCCAAATCCTGACAAACTCCACAAACAGAGCAAGCAGCAAACCGGCAATCACCGGTAGTCGTGATTTGATAAGCCTTCTCTCTTTCCTGCCACAGAAATTCCTTTTTCACGCCACTGTCAAGATGATCCCAAGGCAGCGGGGTAGTAAATTCCAAGGGGACATTCGCAATTTGCTCGGGTACTATTCCTACTTGGCGAAAAGCTTCCTGCCATTTTTCATAACAAAAATATTCGGACCAACCATCAAAACGGCACCCCAAGCGCCAGGCTGCTAACAGAACCTGCCCCAAACGCCTGTCTCCTTTAGCAAAAACCGCCTCCATAAAGCTTAATTCAGCATCATGATAGTTGTAGGTAATTCTTTTCTCTTTTATTTTACTTCTTAAATATTTTTGTTTTTCCTGCAAAAGCGCTAAAGAATCCTGCGCCTCCCACTGAAAAGCCGTATGGGGCTTCGGCACAAAAGACGAGACGCTTACCGTGATCTTGGGTGCTTGTTTACTGCCTTTTTCCCGCAGAATCTCTCTTCCCTTCGCTAAAACCTTAGCCGCAAGCTCCGCAATTCCCTCCAGGTCAACCAAAGTTTCGGTAGGCAAACCTAACATAAAATATAATTTCAGCTGTGTCCAACCCTCACTAAAAACCGCTTCCGCAACCTCCAGCATCTTTTCCTCGGTAACATTTTTATTAATCACATCCCGTAAACGCTGCGTTCCTGCCTCCGGAGCAAAAGTCAACCCGGTTTTGCGTACTCTTTGCACCTCTTTGGCGAGATTAACCGAAAAAGAATCAACACGCAGCGAAGGTAAAGAAACCCCGATATTACGTCCTTCGAACCGGTTTAAAACCTCCCGCAGCAACGGTTCTACACAAGTATAATCGCTCGTGCTCAAAGAAGTAAGTGATATTTCATTATGCCCGGTATTCTTACTTAACTGTTCCGCCTGCTGTACTAATAAATCCTTACTACGCTCCCGCACCGGCCGATAAAGTACACCAGCCTGGCAAAAGCGACAGCCTCTGGTACACCCTCTTAAAACCTCCAGCATCATTCTGTCATGTACAACTTCCAGATAAGGGACAATCGGTCGGAGAGGGAAATAAGCCTGGTCTAAATCCTTCACCACTCTCTTCGCAACCCGAGGGGCTACCCCCGGTTCTTTAACCTTCATCCCCGCAAATTTTCCTTTTTCATCATAAAGAGCCTCATAAAAGGCAGGTACATAAACCCCGTTTACCTGGGCCAATTCTTTTAACAGCTGTTTTTTATCTTGCTTTCCCTGCCTTAAGGCCCTATGTTCAGCCATAATTTGGTATATTTCCAGAATAACCTCTTCGCCTTCACCCAACACAAAAAAATCAATAAAATCAACTAACGGCTCAGGATTATAGGCACAAGGCCCCCCCGCCATAATCACGGGATAATCGTCTCCCCGCTCCTTCGCTAAAAGAGGAATCCCGCCCAAATCTAACATATTAAGAATATTAGTGTAGCTCATTTCGTATTGTAACGTAAACCCAAGACAATCAAAAGCGGCAATGGGTTTGACCGACTCCAGACTAAAAAGCGGTATTCCCCTGCTGCGTAATTCCTCTTCCAGATCCGTCCAGGGAGCAAATACCCGCTCCAGCAAATAATCTGCCTGTTCATTTACCAAGCCGTAAAGAATCTGCAATCCTAAATGAGACATCCCCACTTCGTATACATCAGGAAAAGCAAAAAGAGAACGCAGCTTAACCGCCTTCCAGTCTTTCTTTACGGCATTATATTCATTGCCCTGATAACGTAAAGGTTTCATCACCTTTGGTAAAATTTCTTCTTCTAAAACCTGTTTCCACTGTTCCAAAATTCCTGCTTCCTCCTTAAATTCAACGAAAGATAAACATATCCTATGCACTATCTATTATACTATACATTTCTTTCCTATACTAATGCTAAGCAAATACTAAGCAAATACTAAGCGAAAAATCTGCACAAGCTCAAAGCTTTACCCTAACTGGTAAAGCTAAGCTAGAGCCGACTGGCAGCAGGCAAAAAAAACTGTGTCGGATCCACGGACTGCCCTTTAACAGAGACACTAAATAAAAGCTGAGAATAAGCCGCCTTGCCCGTTTTTCCCACTTTAGCAATCACCTGTCCTGCTTTTACCTCCTCATTTAAATCGACCAATATTTCTTTACAATGCGCATACCTAGTAATAACCCCACCTTCACTGCAAATTACGACAACCCTTCCTAATTCCTCTTCATTACCAAGACGAGAAACCGTACCTCCAAGGGCTGCTTTGATAAGGGTACCTTCCTGCGCAAGGATCGCAATCCCATCATGAAAAAACCGCGACTGATCAGCCTTGGCGATCCACCCAAAAGGAATCCCAATCTGTCCCGAAACAGGCACGGTTAAAGGTTCAGCGATATCAGGCGGCTTCGCTACTTCAAAAGCGGCCCGTTCTAAAGTATCGCCCCATATTCCCACCCCGGTAAGGAATTTTAGTACCGGCTCCATATCATAATCCGTCGTAAACCATGCTCTTATTTTTCCTTGCACCTGGAGCATTAAGGGCGCCTCAAACTGAAAAATACCCCACACCACCAAAAAAATTAATATCGCACTAAAAGTCTGCCCTGCGATTTTCCGCAAGTTAGCTCTTTGCTGCCGTTCATAGCTTAAGGGCCATAATTTAGACCGGTCATTCCGGAAAAAGTCCCTTTCCCCCGGTTCCCATAAATTTCCCATGAACCTACTTCCTCCTTTGCCATTTACTTTTAGTTAAAATATATTGTCCATCGGCAAAGATTATGACTAGAGAAAGTTAATAAGCGTTTACCTTAGTTAAAGAAAAAATCTCGGAATAAATTTAATAGCTATAAGTGAATAATTCACATTTTAAAATTAGAAATTATTCGATAATCTTTATTTTACTTACTGTATCATATTCTTTTTTTAATTCTTCAACAGATTTCTTGTTTTCTTTTAAATCATTTCCAATCTTCTCGAGTTTATTAATTTTATCCTGCAGTTTTTCTAATATTTTAGCTTGTTTAGGTTCATCCGAATTATAATTCACCTTCATATCCTCTAAAACTGATTTAGCAATAAAAATATTTCTAGCTAGTATAGTTTCAGGACTTTCAGGACTAAATTCCGCTTCAAGTTTACCTAACTCTGATGCCAAAATATCCACTATTACCATTAATTTTGTTTTTATGTATAACAAAACAAAGTTCAGTAACTTCATTCCAACTTTTTGAGCTTCTATTTAAAAATGAAAGATTAGCGCAGGTTCAAAGGCATGGGTGCAGTATAAAAATCATCATACATACTGCCCCAAATCTTCACAACCTTTTGTTTCCCAATACAACTACTGGCAGACGAAAGGACCTCATCAGGAATCCCCTCCCTTATGCAAGTAAGCAGCCCATTCTTCCGG
>DHPU01000061.1 GCA_002407935.1 Peptococcaceae bacterium UBA5356 | reverse complement strand
GTAACTGGCATTATCGTCGATTAGGAACTATGGAGGATAGAGGTTCGAAGTTTGGACAGCAACTCTCGAACCTCTAAACTTGAGTTTAGGAATAATCTAAGCGAAATTTACAAATTGGGTCTTGTTTTTAAGAAAGAATTTTTATATAATAAACAAGTATGGTTGACATGCGATGAGGTGAAAGGTTGCTGATGCAGGAAGGATACGCCCGAGGGCGTTGTTAAGAGAAAGGCTCTTGTCCTGCTGTTGGGGAATTTTCACTGAGAATGTCCGAAAAATAATAAGTCGGGCGAAAAGGAGGGAGCACTATGGCTAAACAGCAGAAAATTAGAATTAGGCTTAAAGCATTTGATCATAAAATTTTAGATCAATCCGCGGAAAAGATTGTTGATACAGCTAAACGCACTGGAGCATCGGTAGCAGGTCCTATTCCTCTGCCAACAGAGCGAAACTCGTACACAATCTTAAGGTCTCCTCATGTAAATAAGGATTCTCGTGAACAGTTTGAGATGAGAACACATAAACGTCTCATTGATATCTTGGATCCAAATCCCAAAACGGTTGATGCGTTAATGGGGTTAGATTTACCGGCGGGAGTCGATATTGAAATTAAATTATAAAAAAACAGATGGTAAAATGCCATAGGCTTGGCTAGGAGGTGGCAATAGTGAATAAGACCATATTAGGAACGAAGGTAGGGATGACTCAAATCTTTGATGAAGCTGGTCAGGCGATCCCTGTTACAGTGATCGAAGCGGGTCCCTGCATTGTGATTCAAAAGAAAACAACCGAAAATGATGGTTACAATGCTATACAATTAGGCTTTGGTGTTGTGGATGAGAAAAAACTGAACAAACCGCAAAAAGGACATTTTGACAAGTCCCAATTAAAAACTCTGCGTCATTTAAAAGAGTTTAGAGTAGAGGATACTGCTTCTTATGAACAAGGGCAGGAAATTAAAGTCGATGTGTTTGCAACTGGGGAATGGGTTGATGTTGTTGGTACTTCTAAAGGGAAAGGCTTTGCTGGGGGAATTAAACGTCATGGCATGCATCGTGGCCCCATGAAGCACGGCTCGAAATATCATCGCGGTTCCGGATCGTTGGGAGCAAAAGGCCCAGCACGTGTATTCCGCGGGCGCAAACTCCCCGGACGCATGGGCGGTGAACGAGTAACTGTACAAAAATTACTGGTGGTTAAAGTAGATTCGGAACGTAACTTGCTCTTGGTTAGGGGAGCTGTCCCAGGACCGAAGAAGAGCCTAGTAACCATCAAGAGTTCAGTTAAAGCTTAAAGCTTGACTTGATGGGAAAGGAGGAAATCATTGATGCCAAAAGTTGCATTATATAATACAAAAGGCGACCAGATTGGTGAAATAGAACTGAATGATGCTGTCTTTGGGATTGAACCAAACGAGGCGGTTGTTCATGAAGCGGTGGTTATGCAGCTGGCCAGTTTGCGTCGCGGTACTCATTCTGTGAAAAGCAGAGGAGAGGTACGGGGTGGAGGGAGAAAGCCTTGGAAACAAAAAGGAACGGGTAGAGCCCGTGCCGGCACAACTAGGTCTCCGCTCTGGCGTAAAGGTGGTATTATTTTCGGGCCTAAACCCCGTGACTATTCTTATCATCTTCCTCGTAAAAAGGCGCGTTTGGCTGTTAGATCCGTTTTATCGGCAAAAGTAAGAGATGGAGAAATTATTGTCTTAGATCAATTAGAATTTACGGAACCTCAGACCAAGCAAATGGTGGAAGTTTTAGCTAATCTAAAAGTTGACCAAAAGACATTAGTGGTTACTGCTGAACAGGATTTAAATGTGCAAAAATCCGCGAGAAATATACCTGGCGTTAAGCCTTTGGGAGCTGAAGGGATTAATGTTTATGACCTTGTCAATCATGACAGGTTGTTGATCACTAAGGATGCCGTAGCCAGGATTGAGGGGGTGCTTTTATAATGCGTAATCCTCATGAGGTTTTACTAAAACCTCTTGTCACAGAAAAGGCTACTGATTTGCTGGAAAGTAATAAATATATCTTTAAGGTTGATCGTAATGCGAATAAAATTGAAATAAAGCATGCGATAGAATCAATTTTTAAAGTGGATGTAACAGACGTAAAAACGATGAATGTACGTGGAAAATACAAAAGACAAGGTCGTTTTGCAGGTTATGCGCCTGATTGGAAAAAGGCTATTGTTACGATCAAATCAGGACAAAGATTACCTATCTTTGAAGAATAACTTGAATGAAAGAACGTAAGGGAGGGAAAAGAGATGCCAGTTAAAGGCTTCAAACCCATTTCGCCGGGGAGAAGACAGATGACGGTTTCTACTTTTGAGGAGATAACTGTTACGGAACCGGAAAAATCCCTGGTAGAACCTTTGAGAAAACATGCCGGCCGTAATAATGAAGGCCACATGACAGTTAGGCACAGGGGTGGAGGGCATAAACGTTTATATAGGAAAATTGATTTTAAGCGTGATAAGGATGGGATCCCTGCTAAGGTGGCTTCCATCGAATATGATCCTAATCGTTCCGCTAATATCGCTTTGCTGAATTATGCGGATGGTGAGAAAAGGTATATTCTCGCTCCTCAACATTTAAAAGTTGGCGATACAATTATTTCCGGAGTTGGTTCCGATATAAAGGTAGGCAACGCGTTGCCGCTGGAAAACATACCCGTAGGAACGGTCATTCATAACATTGAACTAAAACCGTTAAAAGGTGGGCAGATAGTGCGTTCAGCCGGAGCATCAGCTCAATTGATGGCCAAAGAAGGTAATTATGCGACAATACGTGTACCCTCGGGAGAGGTACGTAAAGTGCATATTAAATGTAAAGCAACTATTGGTCAGGTCGGAAATTTGGATCATGAAAATATCACGATCGGGAAGGCGGGTCGTACTCGCTGGATGGGCATTAGACCGGCAAATCGTGGGGTTGTGATGAATCCTGTAGATCATCCTCATGGCGGTGGTGAAGGACGTTCACCAATAGGACGTAAGACGCCTGTTACTCCTTGGGGGAAACCCGCTAACGGGGGTAAAACAAGAAAGAAAAAGAATTTATCAGATAAGTTCATTGTGAAGCCTCGTAAGAAATAAACAGATGAAACTTGAAGAAAGGAGGCAAATGAATGGGCAGGTCAGTGAAAAAGGGTCCTTTTATTGAAGAAGGTTTGTTAAATAAAATAGAACAAATGAACAAAAGTAATGAAAAACGCGTTATTAAAACATGGTCCCGTCGTTCCACGATCTTTCCACAGATGGTGGGACATACAATTGCTGTGTATGACGGGAAAAAACATGTGCCCGTATATATTACTGAGGATATGGTAGGTCATAAGCTGGGTGAATTTGCACCCACAAGGGTATTTAAAGGGCATAGTGCCCATACTGAAAGATCTACCGCCTTGAAATAATTTCCGGGAAGAAGGAGGTATTTTTATGGAAGCTAAAGCTGTAGCCAAACATATACGCGTTTCTCCCCGGAAAGCACGTCAAGTTGTTGCTTTGATTCGGGGAAAGGATGTCGGAGAAGCCTTCGCCATTCTGAAATTTACGGCACATAAAGCGACGGAGCCGATTTTTAAGGTATTAAAATCCGCTGTAGCCAATGCCGAGCATAATTATGAATTGAATTCAGATAGACTGTATGTGAAGGAAGCCTTTGTAGATGAGGGCCCCACACTTAAGAGAATGATGCCTAGGGCACAGGGCAGAGCTGACGTGATTAACAAACGTAGTAGTCATATTACCGTTGTAGTCGGCGAGAAGGGGGAGAATAATTAGTGGGTCAGAAAGTCCATCCGAAAGGATTAAGGGTCGGTATTATTCGTGACTGGGAGAGTAATTGGTACGCTGACAAAAACTATGGGGAACTCCTTCACGAAGATATTAAAATACGCAATTATGTCAAAAAAAAGCTTTTCCAGGCAGGAATTTCTGTGGTGGAAATAGAGCGTGCTGCCAATAGGGTTAAGATATCCATTTATACTGCTAAACCGGGTATTGTCATAGGCCGCGGCGGTACTGAAGTGGAAGCGCTTAGAAAAACGCTTGAACAGATGACAGGTAAAAAAATCAATGTAAATATTGTGGAAATTAAAAAGCCTGAATTAAACGCTCAGCTTGTTGCTGAAGGTATTGCAGCCCAGTTGGAAAAACGGATTAGTTTTCGTCGTGCGATGAAGCAAGCTGTTTCTCGTACCATGCGCACTGGGGCTGAAGGCGTGAGGATTTCTTGCTCCGGTCGTTTGGGTGGGGCGGAAATTGCCCGTACAGAATGGTACAGTGAAGGGAAGGTACCCCTGCATACTTTAAGAGCGGATATTGAATATGGCTTTGCCGAGGCTAATACAACTTACGGCAAAATTGGTGTTAAAGTGTGGATTTATAAAGGAGAGATACTTCCTGAAGTAAAAAACAGGAAGGAGGAAAACGTTAATGCTGGTTCCTAAAAGAGTAAAATGGCGTAAGCCCCATCGTGGGGTATTGAGAGGTAAGGCTAGTCGTGGAAATACGGTTACTTACGGTGAATTGGGGCTTCAGGCGTTGGAACTTGCCTGGATCACGAATCGTCAAATTGAGGCTGCTCGTATTGCGATGACTAGATATATAAAACGTGGTGGACAGGTATGGATCAAAATATTTCCGGATAAACCGATTACGGTCAAACCTGCCGAAACACGTATGGGTAGTGGTAAGGGTTCTCCCGAATACTGGGTTGCAGTAGTTAAGCCCGGACGGGTTATGTTTGAAATCGCCGGGATTGATGAAGAAACAGCCAAGGAAGCTCTTCGTTTGGCCTCTCATAAACTACCCATCAAAACCAAGATAGTAAAACGTGAAGAAATGGGTGGTGAAGCAGGTGAAAGCTAAAAATCTTCGTGACCTGACTCAGGATGAATTGAATAGTAAGATTACCGAGCTAAAAGAAGAACTGTTTAATTTACGATTCCAGCTTGCCACCGGTCAATTAGAAAATTTTATGCGCCTGCGTGAGGTTCGCAAAACGATTGCACGGACTCACACAGTAATAAGAGAAAGAGAATTACAAGAAAAAAGATAATTGACTAGGTTAAGCTTTTGAAAAGGAGGGATAAAACTTTGGAGAGAGGAATGCGCAAAACTCGTACGGGTATTGTGGTGAGCGATAAAATGGATAAAACCGTAGTAGTTGTTGTTGAAAACCACTCAAGACATTCTCTTTACAAGAAAATTATTAGGCATACCAAAAAATACAAGGCTCATGATGAAGAAAATGCATGTAAAGTTGGGGATAAAGTTAAGATTATGGAAACTCGACCTTTAAGCAAGGATAAATGTTGGCGGGTTGTTCAAATCATAGAAAAAACCCCCCTTGTATAAACAGGAGTGATTCCTGAAAGGAGGTTTAAGGCAGATGATTCAACAAGAAACAGTACTGAAAGTTGCCGATAATACGGGGGCAAAACGGCTATTATGTATTCGACCTCTGGGAGGTTCATTCCGTCGTTATGCTTCGATTGGTGATATCATTGTTGCTACTGTTAAAGAAGCAACACCAGGCGGCGTTGTTAAAAAAGGTGAAGTGGTTAAAGCGGTAGTAGTTCGTACTAAGGATGCCATAAGACGAACCGACGGCTCATATATACGGTTTGATGAAAATGCCGCTGTGATTATCAAAGATGATAAGAGCCCTAAAGGTACACGTATATTTGGACCGGTAGCTCGTGAATTGAGAGAAAAGGAATTTGTTAAAATCCTTTCATTAGCGCCGGAAGTATTATGAAATGTGTTTGTGAAAAGCTACGGCTGGAGGTGATCTGTACATGACAAAACTGAAAATACATGTCAAAAAAGGTGATATGGTTCAGGTGATTACCGGGAAAGATGTCGGCAAGAAAGGGAAAGTTCTAAATGTAGATCCCCAAAAGGGTCGGGTGATTGTGGAAGGGATCAATATTGTGAAGCGTCACATGAGACCTACGCAAGCTAATCCCCAAGGTGGAATTACAGACAAGGAAGCAGCTCTTGCCAGTTCGAATGTAATGATTTATTGTGAAAAGTGTAAAGAACCTGTCCGTATAAATAAAAATATTTTAGCCGATGGGAAAAAAGTTCGTATTTGTAACCAGTGCGGCGAGCAATTTGACAAGTAAACTCTGCCGGAAGGGAGGTTAAAGGTGTGGTACGGTTAAAGGAAAAGTATCTGAAAGAAGTTGTTCCTGCCATGATGCAGAAGTTCAACTATAAAAATGTCTTGGAAACCCCTAAACTGGAAAAGGTAGTAATTAATATTGGCGTAGGAGAGGCGACTCAAAATCCGAAAGAGCTTGATGGAGCTGTAGAAGATTTGAAAGCTATTACCGGTCAAAAACCTGTGATAACTCGCTCCAAAAAATCAATAGCTGCTTTTAAATTACGTGAGGGTATGCCGATAGGAACCAAAGTAACATTGAGAAGTGATAGGATGTATGAATTTGTAGACAAACTTTTTAATGTTGTTTTACCTAGAGTTAGAGATTTCCGGGGAGTTTCACCCAAAGCCTTTGATGGCAGGGGAAATTATACCTTAGGCTTAAAAGAACAGTTGGTGTTTCCGGAAATAGATTATGATAAAATAGATAAGGTTCGTGGTATGGACATTATTTTTGTAACAACTGCGAAAACAGATGAGGAATCAAAGGGATTATTAGGTTCTATGGGTATGCCCTTTGCTGAAAGATAAACAAATATATATGCCAAAGGAGGGAATTATGTGGCAAAGAAGTCTCTTGTCCTGAAGCAGCAAAAGACACCTAAATTTAAGGTGAGGAACTATAATAGATGTAAAATATGTGGTCGTCCCCATGCTTATATGCGGAAGTTTGGCATGTGCCGGATCTGCTTCCGTGAGCTGGCTTATGAAGGACAAATTCCCGGCGTAACAAAGGCCAGTTGGTAAGTATTGAAAGAGGAAGGGGGTCGTTTTTAATATGGTCATGACTGATCCTATTGCAGATTTTTTAACAAGAATTAGAAATGCTAATTCAGTTAATCATGAAAAAGTAGAAATCCCGGCTTCAATAATGAAGAAAACTCTTGCTGATATTCTTAAAGGAGAAGGGTTAATCAAAGACTTTGAGTTCATTGAGGATGGTAAGCAGGGGATTCTAAGATTGTATTTGAAGTACGGGCCTAATAAGGAAAAGGTTATTACTGGAATTAAACGCATCAGTAAACCTGGTCTTCGTGTATATGCCAAAAAAGATGAGGTTCCCCGTGTTCTGGGTGGATTAGGCATTGCTGTTATTTCCACTTCACAGGGGATAATGACGGATAAACAAGCAAGAAAACGTGGCCTTGGTGGGGAAGTAATCTGTTATGTTTGGTAGATTTGCTCGGGAGGTGTAAAAATGTCGAGAATAGGGAAACAGCCCATAGCTATACCAGCAGGAGTCGAAGTGAAAGTAAATGGCACACATATCTCTGTAAAAGGACCGAAGGGTTTGTTAGAAAGAGATTTTCATCAAGATATGAAGGTGGTTGTTGAAGATGGGCAGATTGTCGTTACCCGTCCCAGTGATAATAAGAATCACAGAGCACTTCATGGACTGACCAGATCTCTAGTTGCTAGTATGGTACAGGGAGTGACTAACGGTTTTGAAAAGTCTCTGGATTTGGTGGGGGTTGGTTATCGTGCGGCAAAACAAGGAAATAAGCTTGTTTTAACAGTAGGTTACTCTCATCCTGTGGAAATCGAACCGGAAAAAGGGTTAGAAATTGAAGTGCCTACACCCAATAAGATTTTAGTTAAGGGTGTTGATAAAGAAAAAGTTGGTCAATTAGCTGCCAATATTCGGTTTGTACGTAGTCCTGAACCATATAAAGGGAAAGGGATTAAGTATAGTGATGAAGTAATTCGCATGAAAGTGGGTAAGGCTGGTAGCAAGAAGAAATAAAAAACAGTAAAGCTTAACTCGTAAAAGAAGGGAGTGAAGCATGTGATAACTAAACCGGATCGCAAAAAAATTCGCCAGAAAAAACATCTTAGAATACGTAAACAGATTCAAGGGACGGCAGAACGTCCGAGGCTGGCGGTTTATAGAAGCTTAAAGCATATGTATGCCCAGCTCATAGATGATACGAAGGGTGTTACTCTTGTAGCAGCGTCAACGCTGGAAACCCCGTTAAAAGGCGAACTGGAAATCGGATGTAATGTCGAGGCTGCCCATAAAGTTGGTCAACTCTTAGCTCAAAAAGCCCTGGAAAAGGGGATTAAAGAAGTAGTTTTTGATCGCGGCGGCAGTATTTATCATGGACGTGTTAAAGCAATTGCGGAGGGAGCCCGTGAAGCAGGGCTGGTATTCTAATTTACCGGCAAAGGAGGGAAAAAAATGGCAAGAGTAGATGCAGGTAATCAGGAATTTAGCGAAAAAGTGGTATATATAAATCGTGTAGCAAAGGTTGTTAAAGGTGGACGTCGTTTTAGTTTTAGTGCTTTAGTGGTAGTTGGTAATGAAAAGGGGCTGGTGGGAGCCGGCTTGGGTAAAGCCACAGAGGTTCCTGAAGCTATCCGCAAAGGGATAGAAGATGCTAGGAAAAATCTGGTACATGTACCAATGAGAGGCACAACGATTCCTCACGAAATTCATGGTGTGTTTGGTGCCGGAAAAGTTTTGCTGAAGCCTGCTGCGGAAGGTACCGGTGTTATTGCCGGCGGACCTGTTCGTGCTGTCTTGGAATTAGCAGGGATTAGAGACATCTTAACTAAATCGCTAGGATCAAATAACGCTAATAATATGGTTAGAGCCACTTTGAATGGACTAGAGAATCTGAAACGGGCTGAGGATGTTGCCAAAATTCGTGGTAAGTCCGTGGAAGAACTCTTAGGTTAGGAGGTCAACAATGGCTAAGTTAAAAATTATTCTTAAAAAAAGTGTCATTAGTTCCAATGAAGCAGTAAGGGCAAATGTTCAAGCACTAGGACTTCATAAAATAAACCAGCAGGTGATTCATGAAGACACACCTGATATTCGCGGAAAGATAAAAAAAGTGCAACATTTATTATTCGTAGAAGAATTGGCTCAGTGACGAGAAGGAGGTGCAGCAGATGAAACTCCATAATTTAAAGCCGGCAGAGGGTTCCAGGACCGCATCGGTAAGAAAAGGACGGGGAACGGGAACAGGCCTTGGTAAAACCGCTGGCCGTGGTCAAAAAGGTCAAAAAGCCAGAGCTGGAGGAGGAAAGGGGCCTTATTTTGAAGGCGGGCAGACACCGTTACAAAGGCGGATGCCGAAACGCGGATTTACAAATATATTTAAAGCGGAATATGTCGTGATTAATTTGAAACAATTAAATGATCGTTTTGCAGCCGGTTCAGTGGTTACACCAGAGGTATTGGTGGAATCCGGTTTAGTGAAGAATGTACAGGATGGAGTAAGGATACTCGGCAACGGAGAAATCACGAAAGCTTTAACCATAAAAGCACATGGTTTTTCTAAGTCGGCAGCAGAAAAAATCGCCGCTGCTGGCGGCCAAGTAGAGGTGATTTAGGTGTTAGAAGTTTTAAGAAGTGCTTGGAAACTCGCAGATTTACGTAAAAAGATTCTTTTCACTTTGTCGATGTTAATAGTGTTTAGGATTGGCGTTCATATTCCTGTTCCCGGCATTAATACTAAGGTAATTGCTGATTTAATTGCGGAGGGACAGCTTTTGGGTTTTTTTGATGTTATCTCCGGGGGCGCGTTTAAAAAGTTTTCGATCTTTGCCATGAGTATAACCCCTTATATTAACGCCTCTATTATTATGCAGCTCTTGACGGTTGTTATTCCCTCTTTGGAGAGATTGTCGAAGGAGCCGGACGGTCGTAAAAAAATGACCCAGTATATCAGGTATGGGACGGTTATTTTAGGGTTTATTCAGGCAATTGGTATTTCCTTTGGTTTGAGGCAGGCTGTGCTTCAGCCTGGAATTGGTTCAACATTACTTATTGCTTTGTCGTTAACTGCCGGTACCGCATTTTTGATGTGGTTGGGTGAATTGATTACGGACAAAGGAATTGGCAATGGGATTTCCTTGATTATCTTTGCGGGTATTGTTTCGCGTGTTCCGGCCGGAGTAGTAGCTATTTATGAATACGTGAAAGCCGGTACAGCCAGTATTTTCGTGGTATTGCTCTTTGTGGTAATAGCGCTTGTTGTAATGGCAGGGATTATCGCGATTCAAGAAGGTCAGCGTCGGATCCCGGTTCAGTATGCTAAACGTGTAGTGGGCAGAAAGGTTTATGGCGGTCAAAGCACCCATATTCCTTTGAAGGTTAATCAGGCGGGTGTTATTCCGATTATCTTTGCTATTTCACTTTTGATGTTTCCGGGTACGATCGCATCCTGGTTTCCCAATAATACTATTGCCATTTGGATAACGAAGATTTTTGATTTAAATAGCGTCTGGTATCAGATTATTTATGCTTTACTCATTATTTTCTTCACTTATTTTTATACGGCGATTACTTTTAAACCTAGTGATATAGCCGATAATATGAAGAAATATGGCGGTTTCATTCCTGGGTTAAGACCCGGTCGTCCTACTGCCGAATATATTGAGAAAGTATCCAGTCGGATTACTCTTGCCGGGGCGGTTTTTTTAGCAGGGATAGCGGTACTTCCTTCTGCCTTGGTTTCGGCAACAGAACTGCCTATTTATTATGGGGGTACCAGTTTGTTGATCGTCGTGGGAGTAGCTCTGGATACAATGAAGCAGATGGAGTCCAATCTTTTAATGAGACATTACCAGGGATTCCTGAAATAACAGGAGGTACATGTGATGAGAATTATGCTAATGGGGCCACCTGGTGCGGGAAAGGGTACGCAAGCAGAGTTTCTTACTAAGGAATTAAAAATGCCGCATATTTCTACAGGGGATATGTTCAGGAAGGCAGTTAAAGAAGGTACTCCTCTGGGAATAGAAGCTAAGCGGTATATGGATTCAGGAAAGCTTGTTCCCGATACGGTGACGATAGGTATTGTGAAAGAGCGATTAGCGGAAGCTGATTGTAGTGCCGGATTTTTATTGGATGGTTTTCCGAGAACAGTTCCGCAGGCAGATGCATTGGAAAAAACGTTAAAAGAACTGGGCGTAAAATTGGATAGAGTTGTTAATATTATTGTAGATAAAGAAGCTCTTTTGCAACGTTTGACAGGACGAAGAGTATGTAAAGCATGTGGTGCTACCTATCATGTCGTCTATCATCCTTCTCAGGGGGGGGAACAATGCCAGCTTTGTGGCGGAGCGCTTTACCAGAGAAGTGATGATACAGAAGCTACTGTAGCTAACCGTCTGAATGTTTATGAACAGCAGACTGCCCCTCTTGTGGAATATTATGAAGAGAAAGAGCTTCTTCTTAATATTGAGGGAAGTGAAGAAGTGGGGACGGTTACACAGAGTATTTTAAGGGCACTGGAAAGAGAGCAGCGATGATTATACTGAAGTCCGACAGAGAATTGCAGTATCTTTATGATGCGGGGCAGATTGTTGCTAAAACTCATCAAGAGGTAGCTAAGGCTGTAAAACCTGGGGTTACAACATTAGAGCTTGATCGGGTAGCGGAAGAATACATCTTGAAGTGTCAAGCTCGCCCAGCTTTTAAAGGTTATAACGGTTTTACCGGTAGTATCTGTGCTTCCATCAATGAAGAAGTGGTTCATGGGATACCTGGTTTAAGGCAGGTAAATTCTGGCGATATTATTAGTATTGATATTGGAGCAATTAGCAATGGTTATGTAGGTGATGCCGCTGTTACCTTACCGGTGGGTGAAATTGATGAAGAAGCCCAAAGATTAATGGCAGTAACAGAACAAGCTCTTTATGAGGGCATTAAGCAAGCGGTGGTTAATAATAGGCTGTCGGATATCTCTCATGCCATACAGACGTATGCAGAAAGCAACGGTTTTTCGGTAGTTAAAGATTTTGTTGGTCATGGGATTGGCAGAAGCATGCACGAGGATCCGCAAGTACCGAATTTTGGCCCGCCAGGGCGAGGGCCGCGGTTAAAAACCGGAATGGCTTTAGCCATTGAACCAATGGTAAACGTAGGTGCTGATGAGGTGGAAACGATGTTGGATAACTGGACAGTACTTACCAGTGACAGAAAGCGTTCTGCTCATTTTGAACATAGTATCGCGATTACAGAAGATGGTCCCTGGATTTTAACAAAGTAGAGTCCAGATAACTGGTAAAGATAAAAAAGATAGAGTTTGTGTATGGAAATAAAAAATTTAGTGCTAGGGATAAGGAGGTTGGTTATTTATGTCCAAACAGGATGTCATTGAAGTTGAAGGTACTGTTCTGGAACCCCTCCCCAATGCGATGTTTCGGGTTGAATTAGCAAATGGGCACCAGATCTTGGCACATGTTTCCGGAAAAATCAGGATGCATTTCATCCGTATTTTACCGGGGGATCGGGTTACTGTTGAACTTTCACCATATGATTTAACTAGGGGAAGAATTACTTATCGTTTTAAGTAAGCTTTCTGGGATGAAGGAGGTATGAATTGTGAAAGTAAGGGCATCGGTTAAGCCTATCTGTGAAAAATGTAAAATAATCAAACGCAAGGGTAAAGTTAAGGTAATCTGTGAGAACCCTAAACATAAACAAACACAGGGCTAAGGGTTCCTAATTAAAAGATATACCGGACAATGAGGAGGTGTGCAAATTGGCTAGAATAGCGGGTGTTGATTTACCTCGTGAAAAACGCGTAGAAGTGGGATTAACCTATATTTATGGGATTGGCAGGACAACAGCGCAAAAGATCTTGAGTAAAGCAGGAGTAAATCCTGATACGAGAATTAAGGATTTGACAGAAGATGAAATAAATAAGCTGCGTGAAGTAATAGACAAGGAACATAAAGTGGAAGGTGACCTCAGACGTGAAGTATCTTTAAATATTAAGAGACTGATGGAAATCGCCTGTTATAGAGGGGTACGCCATCGCCGCGGGTTACCTGTCCGTGGGCAAAGAACTAAAACAAATGCCCGTACCCGTAAAGGTCCGAGCAGAACTGTTGGGATTAAACATAAGTAGAAGAAAGGAGGAAAGATAGTTAATGGCAAAAAGAGCAACTGCAAGAGTAAAGCGCCGTGAACGTAAAAATGTTGAACAAGGAGCCGCTCATATTCAATCAACTTTTAATAATACAGTTGTGACGATTACCGATATGGCCGGAAATACTATTTCCTGGGCTACTTCAGGTCAAATGGGTTTTAAGGGTTCCAGAAAGAGTACTCCTTTCGCAGCTCAGATGGCCGCAGAACAAGCTGCTAAAGCGGCTATGGAACATGGGATGCGGGAAGTGGAGGTTTATGTAAAGGGACCTGGGTCAGGTCGAGAAGCAGCAATTCGTTCTTTACAGGCTACCGGTTTGGAGGTAAACGTAATTAAAGACGTTACCCCTATTCCACATAATGGATGCCGTCCGCCAAAACGTAGGAGAGTTTAAGGAGGTGTAAATCAATTAATGGCTAGATATACAGGACCAGTTTGTAGGCTTTGCCGCCGTGAAGGCATGAAGTTATATTTAAAAGGGGATCGTTGCTATACGGCAAAATGTGCAATCGATCGGAGAGCTTATGCTCCTGGTCAGCACGGGCAGGGTAATCGCCGAAAAGTATCGGAATATGGTCTTCAGCTAAGAGAAAAGCAGAAGGCACGTCGTATTTATGGTATTTTAGAAAGACAGTTTAGTAATTGTTTTGATAAGGCCGAACGTCAAAAAGGGGTGACTGGCGAAAACTTATTGCGACTTTTAGAAAGACGTTTAGATAATGTAGTGTTTCGTCTCGGTTTTGCTTCCTCAAGAGCAGAGGCACGTCAACTTGTGAAGCATAATCATTTTACAATCAATGGGCATAAGGCGAATATCCCTTCAATACTTGTCAAAGTAGGAGATTTAATCCAGATAAAAGAGAAAAGTATGGATTCACTCAAATTCCAGGAAATAAAAGCAAGCATTGCTCATAAAAATACACCGGCCTGGTTGGAATTAGATAAGGAAAATCTAACGGGTAGGGTATTGGCTCTTCCCAGTAGAGAACAAATTGATGTTCCTATTGAGGAGCATCTGATTGTTGAATTGTACTCCAGATAATTTTTGATAATTAACTGGGGGAAAGTTTGGTTCGAGTAGGAGGGTTAGCCTGTGATTGAAATTGAAAAACCCAAAATCGAGTGTGTCGAAATAAATGAGAAGAAAGATTATGCTAAGTTTGTGGTAGAGCCTTTGGAAAGAGGTTACGGGATTACTTTAGGTAATTCTTTACGCCGTGTTTTATTATCTTCACTTCCGGGAGCGGCGGTTACTTCTATTAAGATTGATGGCGTTTTACATGAATTTTCTTCTATACCGGGTGTAGTAGAAGATGTGACTGATATCATTCTTAATCTTAAGGCCCTTGCTTTGAAAGTGCATACTGAGGAGCCACAGATAATTTGGTTAGAGGCTTCGGGGGTTGGCGAAATCTTGGCAAGGGATATTAAGTGTAATAGTCAGGTGGAGATACTTAATCCTGAATTGCATATTGCTACTTTGGATAGCGGTGCTAATTTGACAATGGAAATAACCGTGGAAAAAGGTCGTGGGTATCGGCCTTCAGAAAAGAACAGGAAAGAAGAACAAGCAATTGGTGTAATCCCGGTAGATTCGATTTTTTCACCAATCCAAAAGGTAAATTATACAGTAACGGATACTCGTGTGGGGCAAATTACCGATTATGATAAATTAACTTTGGAAGTGTGGACTGATGGAACGATCTTCCCTGATGAAGCAGTAAGTCTTTCCGCTAAAATCTTGAATGATCATTTTAAACTCTTTATAGGACTCACTGAGAAAATTGGGGATGTAGAAATCATGGTGGAAAAAGAAGAAGAAGAACGGGACAAAATACTAGACATGAGTATTGAGGAACTTGATTTCTCGGTACGTTCTTACAACTGTTTAAAAAGGGCTGCAATAAACACGGTGGGGGAACTTATTCAGAAAACTGAAGAAGATATGATGAAGGTAAGAAATCTAGGAAAAAAATCTTTAGAGGAAGTAGATGAAAAATTAGCTTCGCTGGGATTAAGTCTTAGAAAAGAGGAAGAATAGGTGTTATACCAGCTGCAAAGGGGGGTCGGAACAGATGAGCTACAGAAAATTAAACCGTAATATCGGAAAACGGCGTGCCTTATTTAGGAGCATGGCTACAGCGCTTCTGAAAAATGGCCGGATCGAAACGACAGAAGCAAAAGCCAAAGAATTGAGAAGTATTGTGGAAAAAATGATTACCTTAAGTAAGCAAGGGGACTTGGCGGCTAGACGTCAGGCTGCTGCATATCTTCTTGAGGAGAATGTTGTTAAAGAGCTATTTGAAAACACCGCTAAAAAATATGTTGACCGCCAAGGTGGATATACACGTACGGTTAAAATTGGCTTCCGTCGTGGAGATGCAGCACCGATGGTAATTATTGAATTAGTTTAGTTGTTAATTTATAAATATTAGGTAAAATTAGAAGTCAGGAAAACCATACCCAAAACCGTTATGGCGGTTGAGTCTTGGCTTTCCTGCTTTTCGTTTTATTATTTAGCTAATATCTGGGAAAGAGTGAGGGAAGAGATGATTAAGGTAAATAATTTGGAGCACCGGTATTGTAATTCCCAGGGTGGCTATAAGCAAGCTTTAAAAGGGGTAAATTTACAAATCAAGCAGGGTGAGTTTGTTGCGGTGATTGGTCATAACGGCTCCGGCAAATCTACCTTGGCGAAGCATTTTAATGCTTTGCTTTTACCTTTTAGTGGGGCGGTAATTGTCAATGAGCTGGATACTAGAGAAGCAGAGCTTTTGTGGAAGGTTCGTCAGCAAGTAGGAATGGTTTTTCAGAATCCTGATAATCAATTAATTGCTACGATAGTAGAGGATGATGTGGCTTTTGGCCCGGAAAATTTGGGCGTTGAGCCGGTAAAGATCCGTCAACTGGTAGATGATGCTTTGGAAAGTGTCGGGATGAGGGATTATTTGCAAAAAGCTCCTCACCTTTTATCGGGAGGGCAGAAACAGCGCGTAGCTATAGCTGGTATTATTGCGATGAGACCAAAGGTCTTAGTGCTTGATGAGCCTACGGCGATGCTTGATCCGGCTGGTCGTAAAGAGGTTATGGATACGGTAATAAAATTAAATCGTGAAGAAGGCTTGACGGTTGTGCATATAACCCATTTCATGGAAGAGGCCATTTTGGCAGATCGAGTGATAGTAATGGAAGAGGGTGCTATCGTTATGGATGGTTCACCGAGAGAGATATTTGGCCAGATTAAGAAAATAAAAGACTTACGTCTTGATGTACCTCCGATGATGGAATTGCGTGATAGTCTTTGCCGGGAGGGAGTAAATCTGCCTAAGGATATTTTGACAGTGGATGAAATGGTGGTGGCCTTATGCCCTTAATTTTAGAAGGGGTTAATTATACTTATCAACCTAATTCGCCTTATCAAACTAGCGCTTTACGAGATATTAATCTGGTAATTAAGGAAGGGGAATTTGTCGGGTTAATTGGTCATACGGGTTCTGGAAAGTCCACTTTGGTACAGCATTTGAATGGTTTATTAAAACCAACAACAGGAAGGGTACTTGTCGATGATGAGGAGATTTCGGCCAAAGGGGTTATGCTTAAGAAAATAAGAAAAAAGGTAGGCTTAGTTTTTCAGTATCCGGAGCATCAGCTTTTTGAAGATACGGTTTATAAGGAAATAGCTTTTGGTCCTAAAAATTTGGACTTATCTGATGAGCAGATTAAGCAAAGGGTTAAAATTGCTCTGAAAATGGTTCATTTAGATTTTGCTAAATATCAGGCTGCTTCTTCCTTTGCTTTAAGTGGTGGAGAAAAACGGCGCGTGGCGATAGCCGGGGTTTTGGCGATGGAGCCTAAATATTTAATTTTAGATGAACCTACGGCCGGATTAGATCCTAGAGGACGTAATGAAATTTTGGAGCAGGTGAAAGAACTTCACGATGGTGGGATGACTATTATTCTGGTTTCTCATAGTATGGATGATGTAGCGCGTTTAACGCAACGACTTATTGTAATGCACGAAAGTAAGATTGTTTTTGATGATGAGACACGAAAGGTTTTTGCCCATTATGAAAGTTTGCAGAAAATGGGGCTTGATGTTCCGACAGTTACCAAGTTAATGCTTAGGTTAAAAAAGAAAGGGTGGCCGGTTCGTCAGGATGTTTTTACGGTAGAAGAGGCTAAGGAAGAGATTTTAAAAGCAATAAGAGAGGAAAAGATCCGTGCTTAGAGATATTACGATTGGTCAATATATACCTGGTACTTCGCTTGTTCATAAATTAGACCCTCGGACAAAGATTATCTCTTTGGTTTTATATATGATTGGGCTTTTTTTGGCTAACAATTTTAGGGGATACTTGCTTGTAACTTTTTTTACGGTAGGGATAATCCTTTTATCGCAGATCTCATTTCTGACGATTATAAAAGGAATGAGACCCTTAATGATCATCATTATTTTGACGTTAGGGATGCATCTTTTTTTAACGAAGGGTGATCCGCTCTGGCAGTGGGGTATTTTTAAAATTAGTGAGCAAGGTCTTAGACAGGGGATTTTCATGGTGCTACGGTTGATTTATTTAGTAACGATTACTTCTTTATTGACGTTAACGACCACTCCGATTGCCTTAACGGACGGGATAGAAAAAGTATTAAAGTTGTTATTTATTCCTATTGCTCATGAATTAGCGATGATGATGACGATTGCGCTTCGTTTTATTCCTACTCTGATTGAAGAAACTGATAAAATTATGAAAGCACAGATGGCTCGTGGCGCTGATTTTGAAAGTGGCGGTCTTTTGAGCCGAGCCAAAAGTTTAATTCCTTTGCTGGTACCGCTTTTTTTGAGTTCTTTTAGGAGGGCAGATGATTTAGCTATGGCGATGGAAGCTCGTTGTTATCGGGGCGGAGAAAATAGAACCAGAATGAAACAATTGGTGATGGGCTCCAGAGATTATTTTGCCTTTATTTTGGTTGGCTTTTTTGTGGTGACAACCATATATACACGGTATTGGTAGGAGAAAATTATGCGCAATATTAAACTTACCCTGGCTTATGATGGGACGAATTATCATGGTTTTCAGGTACAAAGGGGAACGGGGTTAAAGACTATTCAGGGAACCTTAGAAAAGGCTTTAAGCATTTTAACCAAGGAAGAAACCCCCGTAATTGGCTCAGGACGAACGGATGCGGGAGTACATGCTAGGGGGCAGGTTGTGAATTTTTTTAGTAATTCTCGTATTCCGGTGGAACGTTTTCCCTTGGCTATAAATTCGTTGCTCCCTTCAAGCATTGTTGTTAGGGAGGCCGAGGAAGTACCAGCAGATTTTCATGCTCGTTTTAGTGCTAAAAGAAAAACCTATTGCTATACTCTCTATAATGACAGAGTAATGGATCCCTTTTGGCGGTATTATGCTTATCATGTGCCGGTGGAGTTGGATGGGGCGGAGATGAGCAAGGCCTGTGTTCTTTTTAGGGGGAAACATGATTTTAGGGGGTTCTGTGCGAGCGATACTACAGTAAAGGATTTTGTCAGAACTATTTACGCTTGTTCTCTGGCAAAGGAAGATAAATTATGGCGTTTTACGGTTACAGGAGACGGCTTTTTATATAATATGGTGAGAATTATCGGGGGAACTCTTCTCGAAGTTGGGCAGGGGAAGCATCCGGCCGAGGAGATCACAGCTTTGCTGAAAAAAAGGGAGCGCAAGGCTGCGGGGATTACCCTTCCGTCTCAAGGTTTGTGCCTCTTGTCAGTTGATTATGCTGAAGAATATCCTGAAAAGGTCAATTGA
>DHPU01000029.1 GCA_002407935.1 Peptococcaceae bacterium UBA5356 | reverse complement strand
TAGACTGGGCTCCAAAATATTGGGAAGGAGGTATTCGGATAATTTTTAAAATCGTGTCTTGACAATAGGGGGCACTTTATGTTTCCGCCTACCGATAGTGCCAAAAATGCCGTGGATATGTTTCCGAGAACGGACGGCTCGAAAGAGATTTGTTAAAAATATAGATGTAGTGTTTTTTCGAAAATCCATTGATAACGATACCGTTTGGCTTTCCATTGACCAAATGGCAGAGTTGTTTCAGCGTGATAGAAGTGTTATTGGTAAGCATATAAGAAATATTTTTAAAGAAGGTGAACTTGAAAAGAGTTCAGTGTGGGCAAAATTTGCCTACACTGCTTCTGATGGAAAAGACTATCAAGTTGACTACTATAATTTAGATGTTATTATCTCTGTGGGTTATCGTGTGAAATCTTTGCGAGGCACACAATTTAGAATATGGGCAAGCAATGTCTTGAAAGAATATATGAGAAAAGGCTTCGCCATGAATGACGATTTATTAAAAAATAATGGCAGCGGAATATATTTTGATGAATTGCTGGAGCGAATCCGAGATAGGAAGCATAAAGATTTATATCAGTTTTTTAAAGAAAAAGTAATGGTGAGTTTACATTGAGATTGAGTAATGGATATATAATAGTACAAGGACAAAAAGGTGCCGTTAACATATTGTGCAAAAAGGTGCCCAGCTGTTTAGTATTGACATACTAAACAGCTGGGCGGTATAATTTAATCAGTCGAAAAAGCACGAGAGGAGTCTAAAGGTGAACGCCAGAATAGATTTAGCTTTAAACTTGTTATATCAGAAGCAGATTTCCTCTAGGGAACAATTACTGAACGAAATGCTCCGGGTAAAACTGGTGATGAAAAACCTCAAAGAAGATATAAAAAGCAGCAAGGATAAAGAACAGCTTTTTCAGTTTATGAAGAAAACAACTGAAGAGGAATTGGGCTTCTTTCCTGCTGACAGGGATGACTTTTGGGAGATTTACGAAGTATTAAAAAAGATAGACCTAGTTGATTTTGCAAGCGAAATCTACAAAAATGATCGTGCGGGCACGGTGATTTCCCCCACCTACCTGTCTTTATATGTGTGTAAGAGAATCCAATGTTTAAGACCTCAGAGGATTCTTATTACCGAAGCGGAAAAGCATTTATCCGGATTAAGAGAGCTTCTAGACTGTTCTAATGGCGGTGAAGTTACACTTACTACTCAGATTAGGTCAATGTATATTTTATTAAAGTTGACCTTTGGGGAGATGCCCAATGTTTGGATTCGCTTTGAGTCAATTTATACAGGGTGCTTGGCTGAGGAGAAATTCGACTATATTTATGCGTCACCTGCCTTTGGTAATAAACCGGAGGAACTATCTAAGACTTTTTTGACTAGGGATAGCGATGGGATAGCCATAGAAAACATGTTGGGTCATTTGGCTGATCATGGGGTATTAGAGATCATTGTTCCGGCGAAGCTTACCTTTGCTACCATGGGCTTTGAAAAACTAAGGGCATATATTGCGAAGCATTTTCATGTGCAAAGTATTTATATTTTACCTGAAGGAACTTTTCGACCTGTAACTGCGATTAAGACATATTTATGTGCAATTACTACGATGCAACAGTCCAAAGTAGAAATTGGAACGTTGAAGCTTAACAAAGGAGAATTTGAGTTAAAAGATGAGAAACAGATCTCGACAAAGGAGTTTTTATCCCATGAGGATTGGCGCATAGAGCTTTTGATGGCCGCTGATGATGAAAATATACAGAAGTTTAAAAGATCTGACTTACCTAAAGCGAAGTTGAAAGAAGTGGCGGAGGTTTTCAGAGGGAAGTCGATTCTAAAGAAAGACACCTCTTTAGGGAGCATTTCCGTACTCAATATTTCCAATATCGAAAACGGTGAGATTGACTATTCCGCTATGGACACCATTAATGAAGAAGAACAGAAAGTAAAACGTTATCAGCTAATGACAGGTGATGTGGTACTCTCTTGTCGAGGAACGGCTATAAAATCTGCTGTTTTTGAGGGCCAGGATGGTAAGACGATCATTGCTTCCGCAAATTTGATTGTGATTAGACCTAAAGAAAAAGTTAAAGGTGAGTTTATTAAGATTTTTTTGGAAAGTCCTGTTGGCTTGGCCATTATAAAAAGTTTTCAACGTGGGACAAGCATTATGAATATTAACTATGCCGACATCATGGAGATGGAGATTCCCGTATTACCAATTAGTAAACAGCGGGAAATCATTACGCAATATCATGAGGAACTGCAAGCGTATAAGGAAGCAATCAAAAAGGCTGAAAATCGCTGGTCAAGCATAAGAGACAGTATCTATTATGAATTATTATAGGAGGGATTTAAAATGGCTGTAAATTTAGAATTTGAAAATAAGTTATGGGAAATGGCGGACAAGCTAAGGGGTAATATTCAACCGTCAGATTATAAGGATGTTGTGTTGGGGCTGATCTTTTTAAAATATATTTCAGACAGCTTTGAAGAAAAATATAATGAGTTAGCGACAGAGGGAGAGGGCTTTGAGGAAGATAGAGACGCCTACATAGCAGATAATATTTTTTTCGTACCACCTAATGCCAGATGGAGTTTTATCAAGAAGAGTGCGAAGCAGAGCACGATCGGTCAAATTATTGACGAAGCGATGATTACCATTGAGCGGGAAAATAAAAATCTTAAAGGGGTACTACCGAAAAATTATGCCCGACCGGAATTGGACAAAACCAAGCTTGGTGAATTGATTGATTTATTCTCTTTTAATCTGGGCAGTAAAGAAGCTAAAGCACAAGATGTTTTGGGCAGAGTTTATGAATACTTCTTAGGTAAATTTGGTTCCAGCGAGGGTGAGTTTTATACACCGCCCAGCATTGTTAAACTTTTGGTAGGTATGATTGAACCTTATAAAGGCAGAGTCTATGACCCTTGCTGTGGTTCCGGCGGAATGTTTGTGCAGTCAGCAAGATTTGTGGAAGAGCATCAAGGACGGAAAGATGATATCTATATTCACGGACAAGAGTATACTGCCGCCACTTGGCGTCTGTGTAAGATGAATCTGGCGATCCGGGGAATAGATGGGGATTTAGGTGAAAGAGATGCTGATACTTTTGGCAATGACTTACATAAAAATTTGCGAGCAGATTTTATCTTAGCCAATCCACCTTTTAATGTGAGCGATTATACGTTGATTCAGGATGATGCTCGTTGGAAGTACGGGATACCACCGGCTAATAATGCTAACTATGCTTGGATTGAGCATATTATCAGCAAGCTTTCGCCGAGCGGGGTAGCCGGCTTTGTCTTAGCCAACGGCTCCATGAGTACATCGACCAAAGCGGAAGCGGAAATCAGAAAGAATATTATCGAAGCAGGGCTGGTTGATTGTATTGTCACTATGCCACCTAATTTATTTTATAACGTAACTATCCCGGTTTGCTTGTGGTTTATCTCTAAGCAGAGGGGAAATCGTAAAGATAAAATTTTGTTTATTGATGTCCGTAAAATGGGGACGATGGTTACTCGCAGACATAGGGAGCTTTCTGCTGAGGAAATCAAAGAGATTTGTGATACTTACCATAATTGGCGTGATGGCAAGGAAGAATATGAGGACGTACAGGGTTTCTGTAAATCGGCATCCATTGAAGAAGTGAGAGAACATGAGTATATCTTAACCCCGGGTAGATATGTGGGAATAGAAGAAGTGGAGGATGACGGGGAACCTTTTGAGGAAAAGATGACCAGGTTGACTGGTGAGCTAGCCGAGATGTTCGCCGAATCCCATAAGCTAGAGGAGGAAATCAAACAGCGACTGGGGGCGATCGGGTATGAGTTATAAGTGTGTAATAATGGAGGCGGCAACTGTAGAAAAATGAACTGTTGCATAATTTGCAACAATAGCATTTTGTTAAAATGAGGGGTGAGGGGTATGGGCGATAGTGAGTGGAGAGAGGTAAAGCTTGGGGATGTTTGTTGTAAGATCGGTAGTGGTATAACTCCTCGTGGTGGAAGTAAAGTATATAAAAATGAGGGTATATCATTAATTAGAAGCCAGAATGTATATGACTTTTCGTTTAATTATGATGGGCTAGTGTTTATTAGTGAAGAACAAGCTCAAAAAATGAACAATGTTGAAATTAAACATAAGGATATTTTGTTGAATATTACAGGAGATTCTGTGGCGCGTTGTTGCATGGTGCCAGGAGAAGTATTACCTGCTAGGGTTAATCAACATGTATCAATTATAAGGTCGAGAAAAGAAAAGCTTAACAGAGATTATTTACTATACTGGTTAAATAATTATCCAATTAAAGAATTATTATTATCTCTTGCATATACAGGAGGAACAAGGAAAGCTTTAACTAAGAGTATGATTGAGAATCTAAGTATGTTACTCCCTCCACTTGGCGAACAAAAAGCCATAGCAGCCACCCTTTCCTGCCTAGATGATAAAATTGAACTCAATAACCGCATCAACAAAAACCTTGAGAAAATGGCTCAGGCAATCTTCAAAAGCTGGTTTGTGGATTTTGAGCCGTTTCAGGACGGGGAGTTTGAGGATAGCGAGTTAGGGAGGATACCGAAGGGATGGAGGGTAGGGACTCTCAATGAATGTATCGATTTTTATAATGGTTATGCTTTTAAGAGTAAAGAACTTTTAGATTGTAAAGTTCAGGAAAGTTATCATGTATTTAAGATGGGACATATAAAAAAAGGTGGAGGATTTAATCCTGAAGGTACGAAAAGCTGGATAAAAAAAAGCTGCTGTAAAGAGCTAGAGAGGTATGTTCTGAAAGCTGGAGATTTATTAATGTGCATGACAGATATGAAAGGTAATGTTGCTTTACTGGGACACACAGCTCTAATGAATGTAAGCGACAAATACATTGTAAATCAACGAGTTGGCTTACTTAGAGCGAATAACAATCTTGGGATTAACTTTCCATACTTATACATTTTGACAAACAATCATGAGTTTATTGAGAATCTTAGAGGACGAGCAAATAGTGGAGTGCAGGTTAATTTATCTACCCATGAAATCAAAGCTTCAAAAATGATATTTGCTCCGAAAGAGGTTAATATAAAATTTAACGAAGTTATTATGCCTATGTTTAATAAAATGTTTCAAATAGTAATCGAAAATCAAACACTAATAAACCTTCGTGACACCTTACTCCCTAAGCTCATGTCTGGTGAAATCCGGGTTCCAATTAAGGAGGTGCAATAAATGGCAAGAAGCAGTTTCTGTGAATCCCATTTAGAAGAAGCCACTTTGGAGTGGTTTGAGGAATTGGGCTACGAGGTAGTCTTTGCTCCGGATATTGCACCGGATGGTGATTATCCGGAACGGGAAGATTATAGCGATGTTATTCTGGCGGAGCGGTTAAAAGAAGCTCTCACGATTATTAATCCTGGGTTTCCAAGGGAGACAATTGAGGATGCTTTTAGGCAGATAACAATTCCGCAGAGTCCTAGTCTTATCATGAATAATAAGGCTTTTCAGAAAATGATTACTGATGGCATCGATGTTCAGGTAAAACAGACTGATGGTAGTTACCGTACAGAAAAGGTTTATGTTTTTGATTTTAAAAAGCCCTTAAATAATGAGTTCATGGTGGCTAACCAATTTACGATTGTGGAACATGGGGTGGAAAAGCGTCCCGATGTAGTTGTCTTTGTTAACGGAATTCCTCTCGTGGTTATCGAGTTAAAAAGCCCCAGTGATGAAAATGTGGATATTACGGACGCTTATAATCAACTGCAGACATACAAGATGACCATTCCTTCGTTGTTCACCTATAACTCCTTTCTGGTAATCAGTGATGGAGGTAATGCCAGAGCCGGTACGCTAACTTCTAATGAAGACCGTTTTATGGCTTGGCGTACTATTGAGGGGGATGATGTGGCAGCGTTGTCTGTTCCTCAGCTTCAGGTCTTGATTAAGGGCATGTTTCAACGGGAGCGTTTTCTTGATATCATTCGGCATTTTGTTCTTTTCCAAAGTGATGGTCAAGATACTATAAAAATTCTAGCTGGGTATCATCAGTATCATGCTGTAAATAAGGCAGTGAAAAGCACCGAAAGAGCTACTATGGAACATGGTGACAGGCGTATCGGTGTAATTTGGCATACCCAAGGTAGTGGTAAAAGTTTGTCCATGGTTTTCTATGCCGGAAAACTGGTCATTAGTGAGGAACTGGAAAACCCCACTATTGTGGTTATTACCGATCGGAATGATTTGGACGACCAGTTGTTTAGTACTTTTCTGAAAAGCAAGGACTTATTAAGAAACACACCGGTGCAGGCAGAAGACAGAGCTCACTTAAGAGAGTTACTGAATAACCGCACTAGCGGCGGGATCATTTTTACGACGATTCATAAGTTTGCTCCTATTTCGCTTGAGACGAAAGAGGACGCCCCGTCTTATGGAACCTATGTTAGGGCTGCCGAAAAATCTGCCGGCTATAGAGAGGAAATGGTTCTTACAGAACGAAAAAATGTGATTGTGATTGCCGATGAAGCCCATCGCAGTCAGTACGGTTTTGGGGCAGAAGTAGTCAAGGGTAAAACCGCAGCAGCGGTGAAATATGGTTATGCCAAGTATATGCGTGATAGTTTGCCCAATGCTTCTTATATTGGCTTTACCGGGACGCCGGTAGAGCTTACTGATAAAAATACGCGTGCGGTTTTTGGTGACTATATTGATGTTTATGATATGACGAGAGCGGTGGAAGACAAAACAACAGTCAAGATTTTCTATGAAAGCAGACTTGCCAAATTGGAACTGCCGGAAGAAATGAAGCCCCAGGTGGATAGCGAATATGAAGAAATTACGGAATATCAGGAATATAGTCAAAAAGAAAAACTCAAGAGCAAGTGGGCTAGGCTGGAGGCTATCGTTGGTGCAGAAGAGAGAATAAAACAAATTGCTAAAGATATTGTTGAGCATTTTGAAAAACGGGAACAGGCTCAAGAATACGAAGGCGGTAAAGGGATGATTGTGGCGATGAGTCGCCGTATAGCCATTGACCTTTACAAACAGATTGTTGCCCTTCGCCCTGCTTGGCATAGTGATGATTTGATGTCGGGAAAAATCAAGGTAGTGATGACCGGTAGTTCCTCTGACCCGGCGGATTGGCAGTCGTTTATTGGAACTAAGGCTAATCGTGAAACATTGGCTAAGCGTATGAAAGACCGAAATGATGAGCTTAAACTGGTTATCGTGCGTGATATGTGGCTTACTGGTTTTGATGTGCCGAGCCTACATACGATGTATGTTGATAAGCCGATGAGTGGTCATAACTTAATGCAGGCTATTGCTAGGGTTAATCGGGTTTTCAAGGATAAGGAAGGCGGACTGGTTGTAGATTATATTGGGATTGCGGAAAACTTGAAAGAAGCTCTTTCTCAATATACTGAAAGTGATAAAAAGACAACCGGAGTAGATACCGAGGTGGCCTCTCAGGTTCTTTTAGAAAAGTATGATCTGATTAAAGAATTGCTTCATGGACATGATTATCGTAAATTCTTTACCGGCAAGCCCAGTGAGAAAATGCAGGCTATTGTGGAAACGATGGATTATCTTATTGGGATGCGTGAGGACAGAAAGAATGACTACATTAAGCTGGTGACGGAAATGGCTCGGGCCTACTCTCTGTGTGCTACCACTGATATTGCGGAGCGTCTTAATCTTGAAGTGGGCTTCCATAAAGCAGTGAAAGCAAGTCTTGTGAAGATGCTTAGCGATGATGGCAAGAAGAAAACCACGACCCAGCTTGACGGCGAACTTAATCAATTAGTTTCAAAAGCACTTTCGTCTAATGAAGTGGTGGATATTTTAGGAGCGGTGGGTCTATCTAAACCTAATATTGCGATTCTTTCGGATGAGTTTTTGGAAGAAGTAAAAGGGATGAAGCAAAAAAACCTGGCAGTAGAATTATTAAACCGTTTGCTCAAGGGCAATATCAGAACTTTTTCCAGACGGAATTTGGTACAGTCCAAAAAGTTCTCTGAACTATTGGAGGCTTCCATTAGAAAGTACCAGAACAGAGCCATTGAAACGACTCAGGTAATTATGGAGTTAATTGCCTTGGCTAAGCAGATCAACGAGGCGGAAAAACGTGGTGAAAGCACAGGCCTAACCCCGGATGAATTAGCGTTTTATGATGCGTTGGCTGAAAATGAATCGGCACGAGAGGTGATGGGCGATGAAATCCTGATGCAGATCGCCAGAGACCTAACAGTTTCCATTAAAAATAACATCAGTATTGATTGGGCTATTCGTGAAAGTGTACAGGCCAAAATGAAGATGACCATCAAGCGGTTACTAAAGAAATATGGATACCCGCCGGATAAAACACCTCAGGCAGTGGATATTGTCATGGAGCAGACGAAGCTGATGTGCCAAAATGAGAGTAGATAGATAAGAGAAGTAGTAATTGTAATTATAAAAAAAGCACAAAGGAGGGTGATGTAATGATAAAAGAAAAGAGTAATTCAGAAAGATTTTTGGCTATTTATAATGAAATTGATACATATATGAGAAAAAAATTAAGTTTAAGTGATGGGGTTGCGCATTCTGAATTAATCAGGAAATTAATTGATAAAGGAAATTCATTAATAAGACGTTATTCTGATGATTTGAAAGCATATGCAAAATTAAGGAATGCAATAGTACATAATCCTTATAAAAATCAAATAGACCCTATTGCCGAACCCCATGATATTATCATAATTAAATATCAAAAAATAAGAGATGAAATATTAAATCCACCACTTGCTTTAGATATATTAGCAGTAAAAGCAGAAAAAATTTATAAAATTGGTTTAAATTATAATGCTATTGAGGTAATGGAAGAAATGAATAAGCAGGCATTTAGTTATGTACCTGTGATTGAAAAGGACACACTTATTGGCGTATTCAGTGAAAAATCCATTTTTTCATATATTGTAAAAAACAAGAATGTTCTAATTGATGACGAATGCAAAATAAGTGACTTTTTAGAGTTTATTCCTTTAGATAATCATTGTAATGAATGTTTTCTTTTTAAATCAAGAACCATTACAGTTGTAGAAATTGAGGAAGTTTTCAAAAACAATTTAATAGGGAATAAGAGAATTGCAATTATATTTATTACTGAAAAAGGAAAAGAAAACGAGAAAATATTAGGGTTAATAACTCCATGGGATGTTGTTACCTCTAATGTAAATAAGATAGTAAATTCTTTTTAAAGTAGTATCAATAAAATACATGTCATAATAAAATGAGTTATGGAAAACAAGTTCATTTTTTATTAAATATGGATTCTAATATGGTATAATTTAGTCGGAGGTGGTGCGCCAGTTTGACGCTGTTTTTAATAATCAGAAGAACGGAGAAAAAGCCAAAACTTATCTCCAAAAGCGGAGGCACTTACGGATTTGAAGTTCTGTGGGAGAATAATCGTCTTGACTTGTCTGTAGAGGCATTGGTTTTAAGGCTTGAATACCAGGAGTTCTTCACAGATGAGGAAAGAGAAATCTGCAGAAACCGCTTGGAAGAGTTCGGATATAAAATAGATTAATTGTATAAGGGGGACGAACCATGTCTTTTCAAACGCCGCTCACAATAGGCGAAGTTATAAATGATATTCATTCGAAGAAATACTTACTGCCATCCATTCAAAGAGAGTTTGTGTGGAGTCCGGAGCAAATAAAAATGCTTTTCGATAGCTTGATGAGGAACTATCCAATAAATTCATTTTTGTTCTGGAAGGTGCCGAAAGAACAAGCGTCAGAATTCAAGTTTTATGAATTTTTACGTGATTATCACCAAAGGGATAACAGACGTAATCCTAAGGCAAACATTAGCGGAAGCAATGATGTGATGGCAGTCCTTGACGGTCAACAGAGATTAACATCCTTGTACATAGCTCTTAAGGGGACATATACCAATAAGATTGCATATAAAAAATGGGACAATCCTTTGGCTTATCCGAAGAAAAAAATATATATTAACCTGTTGGGGGCGCCCGAGGATATTTCATATGAATATCAGTTTGAGTTCTTGACGGAAACAGAGGCATCCAAACTAGACGATGACCACCACTGGTTTCCTGTTGGAAAGATACTAGACTTAAAAGAACTGTCGGATGTAATGGATTATCTTATAATATCCGGATTGGCGGCCAATCCTGACAAGGAAAAAGCGCAGTATGCTAATAGGACATTATCAAAGCTACATGCTGTAATACATGTAAATAGGATAATCAGCTATTATCTTGAGCAAAGCACTGAGCTAGACAAGGTGCTAAATATTTTCATACGTGTTAACAGCGGAGGTACCACACTCAGCTATTCTGACTTACTTTTGTCTTTTGCGACAGCTCAATGGGAAATAAGGGATGCACGTGAAGAAATCAATGATTTTGTTGATGAAATAAATCAGATCGGTAGAGGTTTTAACATCAGCAAAGACATTGTGCTAAAAGCCAGTCTAGTTCTTTGCGATATTCCGGATATTTCTTTTAAGGTTGATAACTTCAACCGCACCAATATGCTTAAGATAGAACAAGAGTGGGACAACATAACTAAGGCAATTCGTGATGCCTTGAAATTGATCAGCAGCTTTGGATTTAGTAGAGAGAACATCACATCAAACAACCTGATTATTCCTGTGGCCTATTATCTTAAATCCATTGGGTTGCCGAACAACTTTGAAACTTCGACATCAAGGCTTGCCGACAGGAAGAATATAAAGTTGTGGTTTGTATCTGCTCTCTTGAAAAGGGTATTTAGTTTTGCTCCAGACGGTGTGTTGAAACCAGTGAGGGAAATAATCAAAAGCCAATCTTCAAATGGATTCCCTGTAAATGCTATCTTCGACCACTTCAAAGGCACAAACCGCGCATTGCAGTTTACAGATGATGATATCAATAACCTGCTTTATTCCAAGTATGGACATGGTGATACATTGGTGCTTCTTTCTATACTTTATCCTTGGGCGGATTTGAAATATAGCTTTAATGTTGATCACATGTTTCCGAAGAGCGCGTTTAATGCTAAGAAACTTAAAGCTAAGGGTGTGCCTGAAAGCAAGATCGATGATTTCATTGCAAATTGCAATTTCATTGGTAATCTGCAGTTGCTTGAAGAAATACCTAATATCGAGAAGAACGCCATGGACTTTGATGTTTGGTTAAGTCAAAAGGTTCCTGCTGGTGAGTTGGCTGATTATAAGAAAAAGCACTATGTGCCGAATGTAAATCTTGATTTATGTAACTTTAATGTATTTTTTGAGGAACGTGAAAAGATGTTGATTCAGAAGTTGAATTCTGAACTTAGAAAGTAGGTGGGATGATGAAAGATAAATTGAGAAGAATGAAAGCAAATCCGGGTGATAAACTTGTAGAACAAAACTGTTCGACATGTGAATTCAACTTTGGAAATGTATGCGCTGGGCATGGTGCAAGAGTAGATAATGGTAAGGACACTTATGGCATGCCAATGGAAGAAGCAGAAAAGATGTTTTTAGATGGTTGTGATGATTTTGGAAAAACATGATTATAGAACTGCTACCAAGAGTTTATAAAATATAGGGACTATATTCTAGCAAAAGATTATCGTGATTTAAAAAACTCATTCAGAGAAGAATCAGCTCTAGTAAGAATAAATAAGTGTCTAGAAATGGGACAGATCACCAGGTCCAGAGAAGTATGGGAGAAGCATAAAGATATTATTGTTACAGCCATTACGTACTGTCTTAAAGCTGACATAGATGCCTGTCCAAAGATTACCCAAAACCCTGTCCCTTTGTATTTCCACACTTATGAAAAAATGATAAACTAT
>DHPU01000020.1 GCA_002407935.1 Peptococcaceae bacterium UBA5356 | reverse complement strand
TTATCCTTCAAGTAAAATGTGTTCTGAATGTGGTTCAATCAATAAAAATCTACGGTTATCAGATAGAACATATATATGCACAGAATGTGGTTGTGTACTTGATAGAGATTATAATGCTTCAATTAATCTTGCTAATGCTAAAATATACAAAGTTGCATAAATAAAAGCAATTGTATATATGTACCGATGGCTAGTCGGGAATTTAAGCCTTTGGAGTATTGATAAAACCATAGTAGGATTTTATCCGAGGTGGAATACGATGAAGAAGGAACGTTCTCAATATGGATAATGGATACATTTGTCCATATTTTGAGTAGCAGTGACAGTAAAAGTATGATTCAGATGTTTAATGTTTCCAAAACGTATATAGGGGAAGTTAAGGTGGAAGCCCTTAAAGATATCAATTTACATATTAAACGAGGTGAATTTATTTTTTTGGTTGGACCAAGTGGGGCCGGAAAGTCTACCTTGACTCGTCTGTTAATTAGGGAGGAACTGCCCACGAAGGGACAGATTATGGTTGATGATCGCAGCCTTTTGCGGATGAGGGAAAGGGAGATCCCTTATTATCGCCGCAAGATCGGCTTTATCTTTCAGGATTTTCGGCTGTTAATGGAGAGAACCATTTATGAAAATGTAGCATTTGCGATGGAGGCGATTGAGCTGCCCGCTAATGAAATCCGGGAACGGGTTCCGGCGGTGTTGGAAATGGTCGGTTTAGAGGATAAAATAAATTCTTACCCGCATCAGCTTTCGGGAGGTCAGCAGCAGAGAGTGTGTATTGCGCGGGCTGTGGTTAATGATCCTTTGCTGATTATTGCGGATGAGCCTACGGGGAATTTGGATCCGGATAATTCCTGGGAGGTTATGAATATCCTTCATGCGATTAATAAACGAGGCACGACCGTTATTACGGCTACTCATGATCGGGAAATGGTAAATAGGATGAAGAAACGGGTTATCGCCCTTTGTGATGGTTGTATTGTACGGGATGAGGAAAGGGGCGAGTACTAGGATGAAGTTAAGTAGTATGCAGTATGCGATTCGGGATGCTTTGCGTTCCATGAAAAGGAATGCGATAATGACGATTGCTTCTATTGCTACCGTGGCGGTTTCTTTGTTAATCTTAGGCAGTGCCTGGCTTTTGGTGCTTAATTCGGAGCATTTGACTGGGGTAATGGAGTCGGAGCTGGAGATTAATGCTTACCTGAAACAAGATGTAACCAGAGAAGACGCTCTTAATCTGCGCCGTGAGCTTGAAGCTGTTGATGGTGTAGCGGAGGTTGTTTTTGTGGCTAAAGAGGATGGGCTGAAGGGATTGCAGGAACGTTTCGGCGAGGATACCAGTATTATTGATGCCTTAGGGGAAAGTAATCCGCTTCCGGATATGTATAGTATTAAGGCTGGGGTAGCGGAAAACGTACCGAAAATTGCCGAAGAAGTTGCTACTGTTTCGCAAGTGGAGACGGTTAGATACGGGCAGGGCATGGTGGAAAAATTGCTTGCTCTTACTCGTTGGCTGCGGACGGCAGGGGTAGTTTTAGTTATTGCGATAGGCTTGGCGGCCATCTTTTTAATTGCTACTACGATTAGGCTTACTGTTTTTGCAAGACGGAAGGCGATTGGGATTATGAAGCTGGTGGGAGCTACTAATTGGTATATTCGCTGGCCTTTTTTTCTGGAAGGGATGTTTATTGGACTGGTCGGAGCGGGGATGGCGATTTTTCTCTTGCATTTCTTTTACAATCAATTGGTACAGAATGTTGTTTTGACGCTTAATTTTCTGCCGATTTTGCAGGAGGAGACGCTTATTTATAATGTTTACAAATACTTGTTTTTCATTGGTACTTTTTTGGGCGCTGTGGGTAGTGCGATTAGTCTGCGTCGTTTCTTAAAGGTATAACGTTGAAGAAAGAAACAAAGAAAGTAATGGAAACAAACGAAGAAGGATATAAAAAGGGGGATATAAAACATAAGAAGAAAGAAAACGGAGCAAAGCTGAATTTAAAAAAGAAAAAATGAGGGGAGGGGGAAAAGTGTGCTTGGTTAAAAAGGGCGGTTTTGGTAAATTTGTCGTGGCGGGGATACTGTTGTCGTCTTTCGTTATAGCTCAGCCTCTTTTTGCCTTAACCGAAATAGAAAAAAAGATGCAGGAAATGCAGGATATTACCGAGGCGATTTCCCGTTACGAAAAATTATACAGTCAGAAGGAAACGGAAGAGCGCAAGGTTTTGGGTCAGCTTAAACAGTTAGAAAACAGTCTGGATTCTTTAGAAAAAGATGTTGTTTCTTTGAAAACAACGATAGAGATGACGCAGGCACTGTTAGAGGTTGCGCAGGAAGAAATAAATAAAGCCCACGTTTTGGTTGCGGAAAGGACAAGCTATTTTAATGGACGTGTACAGAATATTTATCAGCAGGGGAAAGTAAATTTTTTAGAGGTTTTGTTGCAAGCAACCAGTATAACTGATTTTTTAACGCGTTTTGATTTTATGCAAAGGATTGCTAATAATGATACGAAGCTGTTGAAAGAATTAGAGGAAGCTAAACAGGATCTGCTGGAAAAGAAAGCGGAGTTGCAGGAGAGGGTGGACACATATTACGCCTTGCGAAAACAAAAGGAATATAAGCAGAGGCAAATGGAGTTACAATCGCGGCAGAAGAATAATCTCTTAAAATCTATTCACGAACAAAAGGAAGATTACAGCCGTTCTATGGATGAGTTGGATGAGGTGCGTAAGGGGCTGGATCAGTTTATTCGCGAATGGCAGGAGAGTCACAAGGAAGCTTACATGGGCATGGGGAAAATGGCTTGGCCGCTGCCCGGTCATAGTGGCATTTCTTCATTTTTTGGGCCTAGAGTACATCCCATTTTCAAGAAAAAAAGCTTTCATGCGGGCATTGATATACGGGCATCAAGGGGAACGATTATTCAAGCAGCGGAGAATGGACGGGTAGTCTATGTCGGAAATAAGGGCGGTTACGGCCGGGCGATTATCATTGATCACGGTGGTGATATGTCCACTCAGTATTCTCATTTATCGGCTTATTCAGTGCAGGCAGGGGATCGGGTAAAAAAAGGGGAGGCTATCGGGAAAGTCGGTAGTACGGGGTGGAGCACCGGTCCGCATCTGGATTTTATTATTCGTGTCAAAGGGGAACCCCAGAATCCGTTGAATTATGTAAAACCGTAATTATGAAGCTGTAATAATTATTGTTTTTCTTAGATTAATAAGATAAGATGGAAATGCATATTAATAAAAAGGGAGAAGTTTTAAATTGAGGTTTGGAGATTAATATTTTTTGGGATTTTCGAAGTAAATTTAGAGGTGAATGATATTGGTAGGGAATCGGAAAATCTTCCGTAACATATGGCTGGTATTGGTAATTATCAGTTTCTCCGTAACGTTTTTAATGGGGGCTTTTTTGGTAACGAATTATCAAAATGTCACGAAGATGCTACAGGTAGCAACAATCATTAAAATGCAGTATTTGGAGGATGTCCCGTTAAAGCAGATGTTAGGGGGTGCGGTGCGGGGCATGGTGGAATCTTTGCACGACCCGTATTCTGTTTATATGGATCAAAAAGAATACCAGGAATTTACGCAGCACATTGAAGGTTCAATTGGGGGCATTGGGGTATCTGTCGGGGTTAAGGAAAGTAAATTTGTGGTATTTTCCGTAATTCAGGAAACACCCGCAGCTAGGGCGGGACTGCAAAAGGGTGATGTTATTTATAAGGTTAATGAGAAATTAACCAGTGATATGGATATTGATGAAACGGTGAATCAGATGCGTGGCGAACCGGGGACGCAGGTGCAGGTAAGTGTTCTTAGGGAAGGGGCTATTAAGGAATTTACTATAATTAGAGATGTGATAAATGTTCCTACGGTTGAGAGCGAAGTATTGGATGATCACATCGGTTATTTACAGTTAAACCTTTTTGCCAGTAATTCAGATGAAGCGTTAGCTAGTCATTTGCAAAAGCTGCTGCAAAAGAATATTAAAGGGTTGGTTTTGGATTTAAGAGATAATCCCGGAGGGGATTTAGCATCTGCGGTAAATATGGCGAAGTATTTTTTACCGGAGGGTCCTGTGGTTTATATTGTAGATAAAAACGGGCAAACAGAAACAATGAAAAATATGGTGTCGGAAAAAATCGCCATACCCTTGGTTGTGTTGATTAACGGGGGTAGTGCCAGTGCCTCTGAGGTTTTGGCGGGTGCGATTAAGGATTTGCAGGTGGGAATTTTGGTCGGAGAAAAATCGTTTGGCAAGGCGCTGGTACAGGTTCTTGTCCCCATGCCGGGCGGAGATGCCATTAAGTTGACAACGGCTAAATATTTAACACCGAATAAAGTTGATATTCAGGCTGAAGGAATTCATCCTGATATAGAGGTAATTTTAACGGCGGAGGATAAAGAGGATACACAATTAAAGAAGGCGATCGAGGTTTTGCAGGAACAGATGAAAAAGCCATGATTGTTTGAGGAGTGACTCGGATGTTCCCTATATTTGACCTTTTACCTTTAATTTTCAAGAGCCTTTTTTCGGTCTTTGAAGAGAAAATTTTTTGGATTTTTATCGTTATTGTAGTATTGTTGTACCGAAAAATGGGTACTATGTCTCGGCATTTGTTTAAAACGTCAGGAGAAACCCCCTGGCGTTTAATATTGTTGGCGCTTTTTTCCGGGATAATGGGGGGCTTTGTAGGAAGTATTTTGCTGGTTTTTGTGGGTGTATCTGTTAATAAAATAGGTGGATTTTATCTGCTTTTTACGGCGCTGGGATTAATGCTGATCCAACAGCGTTTTTTGTGTTTTGCTTATGCCGGTGGGGTTCTTTCCCTTACTTATCTGTTTTTTGGTTTTCCACAGATCAGTGTACCTCAGGTGATGGCTTTAGTTGCCGTTTTGCACTTGGTAGAGGCTCTGTTAATCTATTTAACGGGCAGTATTTGTCCACTGCCTATTTATGTTAAGAACAAGGAAGGAAGAGTAGTAGGGGGTTATAACTTACAGAAATTTTGGCCCTTACCTTTGGTGGTTTTTTTTGTTGGTGTATATCCGGAGCCGGATGTAGTGAAGGGTTTGTTCAGTATGCCTGATTGGTGGCCTTTAATTAAACCGGAGTTAGGCGTAAGGGGAGGCGAGCTTGTTTATAGTATGCTGGGGATACCGGCTGTATTAGGTTATGGTGATATTGCCATGACGACTACTCCCCGCGTTAAAACACGGCGAGCGGCTTGGGAACTGGCGGGGTATAGTGTGTTGCTTTTGGGCTTAGCAGTAGCGGCCAGCTATGTTGCTCCCTTGGCTTATGTGGCAGCGTTGTTTGGTCCTTTGGGTCATGAAGCCATTATTTATTGGGGGTATAAAAGAGAGGTGAGCGGAGAACCGCTTTATGTACCGGTGGAAAGGGGCTTAAAGCTCCTGCATGTGCGGATGGGCAGCCCTTTGGCCAAGGCAGGAGTGAGGGCGGGAGACATTTTTGTGACCGTGAATGGGCTTCCTGTTCATGATGAGTGGGAGTTGCAAAGGGCTGTTTTGGCGGGAACGTCTGAAACTTTGCATAAGTTGGAGTATGCCTGCGGTGAGCATCCTGCTGATGAGCAGGGGAAAACACGGCAGACGGTAGTGAAGTGTAAGGCAGGAGAAGCTTGGGGACATATTCCTGTACCTGAATGGTATACGGGTAAATATCTGTATATTTCCGCTTCGGCTAGCCTTTTGAAAAGATGGTGGAAGAAAATCACCGGTTAGTAAAGTGTTTTGTGGTATAATTTATTATGGGAAGTGAAGAAGGTGATAACATGGATAACCAAATTATTAATGAGTTGGAAAATATTAAGCAAGTTATTCTTAATACAATTGAGGCTGAAGCAATATATCTTTTTGGTTCTTATGCGTATGAAAATCATTCTGAAGAAAGTGATTATGATATTTATATTGTAATTCCTGATGATAGTATTCGCCCAATTGAAGCCATGCAGATGATCGGAACAGCTATTTATAAAGAACAAAAAAAACCTATTGACATTCTTGTAAGCAGATCAAGTGTTTTTCATCAGCGTAAAAACTTGCCTACTATTGAAAGAACAGTTGTTAGGGATGGAGTGATGTTGTATGGAAAAAATTAATATAGTCAAAGAATGGCTTAATTTCGCGAATAAAGATATTAATAGTGCAAAATATCTTTTAGGGATGCACCCTGTTCCTTTGGAAATAATTTGTTATCACTGTGAACAAGCAGCGGAGAAGGCGTTAAAAGCTTATCTGATTAACAGAGATATAGAGCCATCCCGAACTCATGACTTAAGATTACTATGTAAAATGTGTGCGGATTTTGATGAAAGCTTTAACGAAATAAGTAAGCAGTGCATTAATCTCACTGCATTTGGTGTACAGCCTAGGTACCCTTTTGAGTTACAAATTACAGATGGTGATGTAGAAACAGCCATTGCTGATGCCGACAGTATATTGGAATTTATACTTCAAAGGCTTTAAGTACAATACAATATAATATATTGATACAGACAGAAGAACCTCACCCTGTCTATTATGGGAAGTGAAAAGACAAAGTGGAAAACAGCTTTAAATTAGTGTCAGAGTATCAGCCCCGGGGAGATCAGCCTAGGGCTATTAGTGCCATTGTTAAAAACCTGGAACAGGGGATGCCGCAGCAAGTGTTGCTGGGTGCTACCGGGACAGGTAAAACCTTTACGATGGCCCAGGTAATTCAGCAGGTACAGAAGCCTACTTTGGTTATTGCTCATAATAAAACGTTAGCCGCCCAGCTGTGTGGTGAGTTTAAGGAGTTTTTTCCGGAGAATGCGGTAGAGTATTTTGTTAGTTATTATGATTATTATCAGCCGGAGGCATATTTGCCTCATACAGATACTTATATTGAAAAGGATGCTTCGATTAATGAGGAGATTGAGAAGTTGCGTCACTCGGCTACAGCCGCCCTTTTCGAACGGCGGGATGTGATTGTTGTGGCGAGTGTGTCGTGTATTTACGGTTTGGGTTCACCGGAGGAATACCGGGATCAGTCTCTTTCTTTGCGTGTGGGGCAGAATATAGAGCGTGATTTTATCTTGAGGCGGTTGACCGATATTCAGTACGACCGAAATGATCTTAATTTTACGCGCGGCACTTTTCGGGTGCGGGGTGATGTGGTAGAGATTTTTCCTGTTTCTTATGGGGAAAAGGCTGTGCGGGTGGAGTTGTTTGGGGATGAGATCGAGCGGATTGTGGAAGTAGATACTTTGACGGGGGAAGTGCTGGCTTTACGGAAGCATGTTAGTATTTTTCCGGCTAATCATTATGTGACGGGTAAGGAAAAGAGGGAACAGGCTCTTGTCACGATTGAGGAGGAGTTGGAGGAAAGGCTGGCTGTTTTGCGGACCCGGGACAAGCTTTTGGAAGCTCAGCGCCTAGAGCAAAGAACGCGATATGATTTGGAGATGATCCGGGAGGTGGGTTTTTGTTCGGGGATTGAGAATTATTCCCGTCATCTAACGGGCCGGAAGCCGGGGGAGAGCCCTTATACGCTGCTGGACTTTTTCCCGCGCGATTATTTGCTTATGATTGATGAATCTCATGTGACTGTTTCACAGATCGGGGCGATGTACGAAGGGGATAAATCTCGGAAGGGAACGTTGGTGGGACATGGTTTTCGTCTGCCTTCCGCTTTGGATAACCGGCCTTTGCGTTTTGATGAGTTTGAGCAAAGGGTTAATCAGGTAGTTTATGTTTCGGCTACTCCTGGGAAATATGAATTAAACCGGAGCGGGGCGGTGGTGGAACAGATTATCCGGCCGACCGGTTTGATTGATCCGGAGATTGCGGTAAGACCTACAAAGGGGCAAATGGATGATTTGCTGGAGGAAATCAAAAAACGGGTGGACAGAGCCGAGCGGGTATTGATTACAACACTTACCAAGAAGATGGCCGAGGATTTGACGGATTATTTACGGGAAATGGGCGTGAAGGTGCGTTATCTTCATTCGGAGATTAAGACGTTGGAGCGGATGGAGATTATTCGCGATTTACGTTTGGGTATTTTTGATATATTAGTAGGGATTAACTTACTGCGGGAAGGGTTGGATTTACCCGAGGTTTCATTGGTGGCGATCTTGGATGCGGATAAAGAGGGCTTTCTGCGTTCGGAGCGGTCGCTGATTCAGACAATGGGGCGGGCGGCCCGTAATGTGCATGGTCAAGTAATCATGTATGCTGATGTAATTACGGATTCGATGCGCAAGGCGATGGAGGAAACGGAGCGGCGCCGGAAAATTCAGACTGCATATAATCAGGCGCATGGGATTATTCCTCAAACAGTGCAGAAAGGGATACGAAATGTGATTGAAGCTACTTTAGTGGCGGAAGAAAAGGGTGAATATCGAGTTGATCCGGCTAATCTGCCGAAGAAGGAATTAAAGAATCTGGTTAAACGTCTGGAAAAGGAAATGAAGGAAGCGGCTCAAGAGTTGGCCTTCGAACGGGCTGCCGAATTGCGGGACTTGTTGATTGAGATGAAGAGTCAGCTACATTTGCACTAAAGTATTTTAGTGAAAATGTATTACTTTTGGGAGTGAATTTAAACGTCCCGTGTGGGGACGTTTAAATTTTGGTAATTTTATAGGACCACAGGGTATGGTATAAT
>DHPU01000019.1 GCA_002407935.1 Peptococcaceae bacterium UBA5356 | reverse complement strand
CACGATGGGGTCCTCAAAAACATTATATCTGCCCACATGGGATTCCACGCTTTTTATGCCTATCATCTCCAGCGTCGCTTTGTTAATCATCCTCGCCGTTCCGTCAAGAGAGAAAATCTGGATCGGATAGGGGAAAAACTCGATTACTTTCGCAAGCAGTTCCTGTTCTTCCAAAAGCGATTGGAATGATTTTGCCAAGCTCCTCTGTGCATCCTCAACCTGATCTTTCATGGATTAGCCCTCGTTTCTTTTTAATCTGGCATTTTCCGATAAGCGGAAGGGGAAACACCGGTTTTGTCTTTAAATACTCGGGCGGAATGGCCGTTATAGTCCATATTGCAGGCGGCAAAGGCCTGGGCGATGGAAAGGTTGATGTTCAGCAGCTTCTCCTTCAATTTACTGATTTTATAATTGGTATAATACTCGTGAGGGGTTACGCCGGTATGTTTCTTGAACAGCTTTGTGAAATGCGCTTTGCTAAGGCAGGCCGCCCTTGCCGTTTCGCTCAAGTCAAACCTTTCCAGCCAGTGGTTTTCTATGTATTCTTTCGCCTTTTCAATCTCATCCTTGCCGCGATAAACCCTCCTGTTGATCAAAAAGGCCGCAACATAAATCACCCGTTTTTCGTCATCCAGAATAGGGAAAACCGTAATATCCTGATATACGGCCTCCACATCGAAATCCTGTATACCGTACCGCTCCGCAATTTCTTCCAAAGGCACTCTAACATCCGGGAAAAAGACGGTTTCTCCCTGAAAAACCCGCTTTAACACTGGGAGCTGACCCGAGGCAATAATATAAGGATCTTTAAATATATTGTATTTTCCGACAACCACATCAAAACTTACAGCATGATATTCGACCAGCATCGCCTTATTCACCAGCACCGATGTTCCATCCAGGGCGTAAACCTGAATAGGATAGGGAAAGCACTCGATCACTTTGGCAAGCAATTCTTCCTTTCCAAAGAGTGATTGGAAGGACTCTATCATGTTGGTTTGCCTGTCTTTCATACTACTTCCCATTTTTCTCCCGCTTCCTTCTCGATCATATAATTCAGCATGGTATCCCCCAAATAGTTTTCTTTTATTATACTATAAATACCAGTATATTTCTTTGTTAAGAAATATGCACACTTTCTAAACCATACTAAACTATCATTAATGAAATCTAATATAATCAGAAATCGGTTCCATAATACTCTTTCAGCAGATCTCTTTCATTAAACCTATTGTTGCAATCTACCGGACGTTCTTCTATGTACTTGTCCGTCAATATTTCGATACATTTGTTTGTGTTATTAATAGTTTGATATTATAGTCTTAACTACTTGCGTTTTCGCTTTAAATCTATTTGTTTTTGAATTAAATTTAATTGAGCCTTTATCCGATCCTCTTGCGCATAATTTTTTGCTAAAAGGTTGGTGGCGTCTTTTGGGCTAATTTTATTTAAACTATTTTTTATGAAAACTTCCTGTTCTTCTCTTTGCAACACCTTTAAAAAGTCTGTACCTATCCTTTTATAATCCTGTAGCTTTTGTAATGATTTGATTCCCAGCTTAGATTCAGCTAGAAAAGCTTCCATAGTACTAATCTCAGCAGCTGACTTCTCAGCAATTCTAACTTTACCCAATAATTTTTTAATTTCAATTTTTTCCCTTGCATTCCCCATAAATTGTATATAACGACTGTCCGATTTAATTTGTTTAGCTAATCCTGTTAACTCTATAGGAGTAAACTGTTCAAGTAAACTCTCCTTCTTTAATAAATCCCGTGTTATTTTCCTCCCAATCCGGTACTCATCCGCCTTTAACAAGCTAATCTTCGCCGCAGAAACATCAATTTTTAATAGACTAGAATCAAACAAAAAAGATTCAGGTTCTTTACGCTTTCTATCTCTGAAATCTAATTTAAGTTCGCTTTGTAAATGTTTTAATTCATTTAAAGAATAACGATTACCCAAATTATCTCGTGCCTCGCGCGAGAATAGATCGTCATAATAGCTGGGTATAACCGGTTTTTTAATTGTTCGTATCTTTTCTTCTGCTTGTGCCTTCATTATCTTTCCTAGCAAATAGCTGTATGATTGTCTTAATCCTTTACTAGCCTGTAAAGCTTTTAAGTGTTTTATCTCCGATATTATATCGTTTTTTAAATATTTAAGCTCATTTAATGAATATTTTTTAGCAAAATCTAAGTTAGCAAATTTTTTTACCTTCTCAATTTCTCTTAGTTCCTTATTTACTAGCCTTGTCCCAACCTCTGTTTGCACACACGCCTCATCTACAATACGCAAACAGCTTTTAGCTTCAGATTTCGTGATTTTCCTCTTCTTATACAAATTTAAAATATTCTCATCAATTGAGGCAAGCTGTTTTTGAATTTGTTCAAACTCATAATTCTTAAAACGAAGCTGAGATTCAGAAAAAGTGTTAAATGCCTTCTGTTCAATAACTACCGCCTTTCCGTTTAATTTTGCCTTCCCATTATTTACAGTTCCTAATGAAATTTTACTAATTTTATTCCCTTTAAGTGCCAGATCAATTTTCCGAACATCTTTAGGTCCTTTCCCTAAAACAAGAAAACCAGCGGCTGCACCCACCGTCATCCCCGTTTTATGTGGATCCTTCAAGAGGTTTTTCGCACCTGTGTAGCCATAATACCCCAGTCCGGCTAATACTCCGCCTGTTGTTTTCGCGGTGTTCACCGTTGTTTGCGCAATTTGGGCCGATGTTTGCCTAGGATTTTTTACGGCGTTAAATATTGATTTCCCCGCTCCCATTGCCGGTTGTATCACTGTTTCTCGGGGTTTTTGTAAAATAGTGATCCCCTTGTTCCCGATCTTTTGTACGCTGCTTATCCCTAAATCCTTTATTTTTTGCCCATTAGTAATGGGATTGATTTGACAAGCAAATTCAAAAGTATCCACCACTCCTTTGGCAATTTCCTTGCTAAAACCCTCTCCACCCCCTACTGTCAACTTCGTCCCATAATTCGAATCCTTTGTTTTTGCTTTAACCGGATTTAACCTCTTATCTAAAAATGTAAGCATGGTAATTTTCGCCTTTTGAAATTCCTGAGCCTGTTTTTCAGACTTCACACGAGAAAACTCTTGGGTATTAGTTACCCCTTTTATTCCTGCCGTCTCTAATTTCATCGCTTTACTGGCAGAAGAAAGTTTCCCGCTGCTATCCTTTACTTTCACGGTAAAACTATACTCCGTTCCTGCGAGCAGCCCACTAACGGTACATTTAGTAGCAGTACCGGGGCTATTTTGCCGGTATATTTCCCCATTCTCTAAATTTTGATAGGTTATTTCATACCCAACTACGTTTTGATTAGTCTTCGGGTTTTTCCAAGACAATTTTATATTGGTTGTCCCCCTAACAGCACCTAAATTAGTCGGAGCTTGCAAAGGTTTGTTTTTGTTTTGTGTTTGAAGTTTTTTGATGTTGATGGGTGTCTGAAGAAAATCCAGCTTTGTTTCTACTTTGTTTTTTAGTTGAGAAAGTCTTCCTTTTACGTCATATGCCAGTGCTTTGGAGGGGAAACTCTGCAAGAACATCATGATTAGGAGAATTGTAGATATAATTCTGATTTTTCTTGGTACTTTTCGGTTAACCACTAGATACGCCCCTTCCTTAAGCACTTTTTTACCGATAGCCCTGAATAAGCTGTAATTTTCTATTCAATTCGCAATATTTATTTTAACATCTTACTCCTAAAGCGTCAACGTTCCAATAAAAATCGATAGTCTCAACTTTTTATAGGATTTTTTTCTTTGGCCATATGTTTTACCCCCTAACCTTCTGCAGTATCTTAACGACCTCATTAGTTTTGAGAACCTTGCCATAAGAAACCACTTTCCCATCGACCACAAGGGCGGGCGTGGTCATTATACCATAGGCGACAATTTGTGAAAAATCAGTAATGGGAGCATCTGAAATACTCATATATTCACTCGTCATTTCCAACTCAACAATTGCTTCGTGCCGGTCATCTAAAGCAGGAGGCAGTTTATATGCTTTCATAATCAATCCTAATTTTTCAGCCGGATAGCTTCTTGCTTGCTCAAAGGATGTATCATTTTGTGCATATTCAAGGAGTTACTTTTTTGTAGGATTTTCTCCAAGAGGCTCAGGTAAAACTAATACCTCTCTAAACCTAGTCATAATAACATTTGCTTTTAGCACCTCTAATCTTTTTTCTGAAAGTTGATATGGAACGGCATTATAGTTTTTTATAAGATGATTTTCTATTTTACAACCGGTAACCAACAGAAATAATGACATCCAGGTTGTAGTAATCAACCTGATATGTCTTACCGTCAGCAGCATGTTTTTGGTACAATGAAAATCGAGCGTTCCGGAACTTAAAAAACCCTGCATAAAAAACCACACATTTAATGAATGATTGAAACTTCCGCTTTTATACTATTTCCATTTGTATCGTATAGTTTACATAAGTAGTTTTCATCCCAGTTTGAAATGGACGTTTTCTCCCATAAATTAATGTCAACAATCTCCAGCGAATAATAGCTACGTAAATCCTTATAATTATTATCATAAACTTCGACATAATACTTACTTGGATTATCAATATCACGCAGGATTCTGGTGATGTTCATTGCATGCCCAACTGTTCTATCAAGTAATAAAAGCGGTATTCCCTTTGCTACATATGCCATCATGAAGTTCGCATCAGTACCATTGTAAAGTTTTCTGCTTTCCAGCTCCGAATCCGAAATATTCGCGGCCTGACGGCAGTAATACCAATATATAGAAACTATAAAATCCATATCCGGATCGTCCTCTCCGGAAGCAAGATATGTATCAAGGTCAAAGACAATGCGTTCAACAGATTTATAGGTTTCTAGCCTCCATTTTCCCCTACTGGGAACCGTTTTCGTTATTAGATGCTTGCACCCGACATCATTAATTAATTGTCGGAAATCATCGGTGAACTTCAATGTTCCATTATCATAGTAATACCTCTCCTTAGGTGGTGTATCTTCGCATTTATTAAGGCCAATCAGCCATCTATTTGTGTAATCGTGCAGATTAGAAACATCTAATACACCTGTATCGGTCAGATCGTAGGGGGCAGGCGTTACATTAACACGATTTAATAATCCGCCCAGTTTAGCATTATAGGATTCCCCTGTAGTCGGGACATTATTGCGGTAAAAGCGCTGTGCAAATGAAGCTAATCCAAAGCATTGACCTCCCGTTGATTTACCATTATAGAATGTACCGTAATTTGTAAAAGAAAAACCGTTACGATTTGGCTCAAAACCGCAATCCGCCACAGCAACGGCATCGTTATCACCATCATCATCAAAATCAACAAATGCATAATTAAGCTGACTATATATGACTTTATATATGCACTCTAAAGCATCCGAATTGGATGCGTGAAGATACATTCCGCCGGTCCTGTCCGCAATCTTCTGCAAATAATCGACATTCACACTATTTCCCAGCCCTATCGCAATAACGGTCACATGCTTGTTAAGGCAATCCTTGATAGCATCATCTTCATTATATACTGTAAAGTCCCACAGACCGCCTTCGGTTGTTTCTCCATCAGTCAGAAGAATAATGTATTTTTTATTCTGGTAATCTTTCTCCTTAAACTGAGATAATGCGGAACCAATCGAATTCGCAATATAAGTTCCATCGAAAGTCTCTTCTGTTGTCCGGATCTCATCAAGTTGCTTTTTTATTGTATCGTTGTCTGTTCCAATCTCTGACAAAAGTGTATAGGTAGCAGTAAATTTAGCTGCACTAAACTGAATGCTGTCACCGGCATAATCGATCAGTGCCTTGGCCATGTCTATCCGCTTAAAATCTACATCATTTTCATCAGAAGTAGCACACAACTCTTTAGGATACATACTTCCGCTGTTATCAATTAACAGCATTACTTGAATTCCCATATCGGCATTAATCACAGTCCCGTCACCAAGGGTGTATTTTGAAAAGTGCCGCAATTTTGCTGTTACTGTTTTATTTTTCGTATCGACAACGCTGTCAACTGCTTTGAATTCGCCCTTATTGGTAAACTCGAATATGGACAAGTTCTTCTCATTAATACCAAGTGATTTCAGTTCTCTGTCGGTATAATTGAATACTACCTCCGCATTTTTAAACGGTGTTTCTAAATAAAACTCATATACATCGCTTACCAAGCCTGGCGTATTAGCAAGGCCTGTAGTATTAAAGATGCCGGCATAAACATTGTACACATTTGCATTGCTGGAAACTGTTAATTTAACTCTTGAGTCGCTTCTGACTACTTCAAAGATCCTTTTTTTATCTGACATTATTCCATCAGTCCTCTTGTTGTTGGGATCAAGCCCCGCAAGCAATTCTGCGCGATCATCCAACCCGTCATTATCAGAATCGGGATTTAGGGGATCTGTTTTGGATTCTCTAACCTCATAAAAATCTGTTAGTCCGTCACCATCTGTATCAAAATTGTATATATTGGTCCCGTATTGTGCTTCCTCAGCATTTGTCAGACCATCTTCATCCGGATCTGAATCCTCATCCAAATCCTCATCAAAGAAACAACCGCCCATATTAAGCTTAGGATCAGTATATTCCAATCCTTCCTCCCATTTATGCAGCAGTATAGCGGCTATTAATACTCCTATTATTGCAACTGCTAGAAGAATAGTTGCTTTTATTATTTTCTTTCGCTTATTCATTACTATCTCCTCCCAAAAAATTTTTGTTAATTATAGCCACATATGTTTTGCAACTCTATCAAAGTTTTCATTATAAAGAAACAACCTCAAATATGAACTCAAAGCTACTAAATTAGTATATATCACTAGCGTTGCATAAAATTAAATTTCATTTTTATTAGCAGTTTTCCCTTATACAAAAATAACTCACATTATTTATTGCATCTTATGCCGCAGAATAAGTAATATATACAAACTCATAAATCTTACGGCGGTATTCATTTAATAGTCTATCATCATAGCTTTCAGGCAGTTCGCTCCATAGGGTATCCCTAATAAGTATATCAACTGCAGCCTGCGTCTCTTCCTTTTCTGTCCAATGATCCAACTCACTGATTTTATCCCTAATACGTTGCAGCAATACCTTGGCGAGCTTTTTGATCTTTTTAATCTCTACGGGAGTAAGAGAGTCCTTTAAAAGTAAATCGTACATAGCTAATTCTTCGTCATTGTCAAAGCCCTCTCGCACATATCTCTTTTCCTCATCATCCAAATCATTTACGAAGTTGGTTAAGTCAATAAAAGTTTTCTCAATAGCAGTTTTGTCCTGTTCGGCATTGTATTCCTCAATAATTTTCTGATATCGTTCATAATAGTTAATACGTGACGGATTACGCCTCATCATATTGTCCAACCTGTCATTGATAAGTTCCTGCAAATCTTTCATAAGAAGATTCTTGTTCTTAACACGTGCAAATTCCTGCTGCAGGCGTTCAAAATCAATATGGCTGATGTCAAAGCGGCGGCTTTCAACCATATATCCACAACCTTCTTCATTTGGGAAGTTAGGAGGTTTAACAACTTTGATATAATCGCTGACGATATTGTGAAGTTGGATCATCAAATCCGTATTATCAGAATGTTTCCGTTTCTCCTGCATCTGGTCATAAACTGCACTGATTGCATTTTTATAAGCCCGGCTCTGCTCTGTGAGTTCCTGCTTTTCAACATACTTAAACAATTTGAATAATTCCCTAGCCATAACTTCAAAGCGTTTCTTTACTTCCTCTGAAACGCACATGGCATTGGCTCCCTCTTGAACCAAGGACAACTTGTCAAAGTCAACTGCCTGAACAAGAGCTGACAAATTAAAACCATGCTGTTTCATGTACTCGATGATGTCATTTGTTAAAGCAATGATACGAGCGATCAACTCTGCTTTATCAGGAGCAGGATCAGAGCTACTGGTTCCACCTTTGGTTTTTGTATAATCAGCTAAAGCTTTCCTCAACGCTTTGACAACACCCACATAATCAACAATCAAACCATTGCTTTTTCCCTCATAAACACGATTCGCTCGTGCGATGGTTTGCATCAAGGTATGCGCCTTTAATGGCTTATCCAAGTAGATTGTAGAAAGGCACTTTACATCAAAACCGGTCAGCCACATGGCGCAAACAAATACAATTCGAAACGGGTTATCAGGATCTTTAAATTCCTTGTCCATTTCTCGCTTTTCCATTTTGCTGCGATGAGGCCTAATATCCAATCCCCATTTTTCAAAAGTTGCGATTTCATTTTGTTCCTGGCTGATGATAACCGCCATTTCAGTATTCTTCAACCATTCTAGCTTACGGCTGATTTCCATGTATTCCTGCTGTGTGGCTCCGGACAGAGAAGATTCAACTTCTTTTGTTTTTAACCCCCAATACTTCTGAGCTAGATTATACATCCGAACTGCAGTTACTTTGTTGATGCAAACAAACATAGCCTTACCCGTTGTCCATAGCTCAGAGTAATGCTCTACAAAATCCTTTGCAATGGTATCTAAACGCTTTTCGCTGGTAAGGACATGAATGTCCTTACCTAATTCCTGCTCTAGCTTGGCTTGCTGATTGACATCCAGATCAGCCTGTTCTATCGCATCGAGTAGTTCATCATTGATCTCAGGATTATCAATGTCAAGCAAATCTGCTCTATTCTCATAATAAAGAGGTACTGTCGCTCCATCATCTACAGCACGCTTAAAATCATAAATGGATACATAGCCACCGAATGTTCTTTCAGTAATATTATCATAAGCGAACAACGGTGTACCTGTAAATCCTATGCGAGAGGCGGTAGGGAGTAACGTACACATATTATCTGCAAATATACCATTTTGGGTACGGTGGGCTTCATCCGATAAAACAATGATGTCATGGTCAGAAATAATTGGTGGTTCATCTGGTTTATTAAACTTATGGATCAAAGTAAAAATAAAGCTTGGATTCCCTTTTAACTTCTGAATCAAATCCTCTCCGCTAGTGGCGATAAACTGTTTGGCTTTCGTAGTACCAAGTAAGCCACAGGCTTCAAAGGTATCACTGATTTGCTTATTCAGCTCTTCCCGGTCTGTCAGAATAACAAAGGTTGGGGAGCCAGCAAATTTTCGGCGGATCTTCTGTGCAAGAAATGCCATAGAGTAGCTTTTACCACTGCCTTGGGTATGCCAGAAAACACCCAGTTTACCATCATTCAACTTTCGATTCTTGTAAGATTCCACCGCTTCGTTGACGCCAAGATACTGATGGTTTCTTGCCATAATTTTTGCTGTTTTACCACCGGAAATATCAAAGAGGATAAAACTTTCAAATAAATCCATGAAGTTTTTCTTATCACAGATACCTTTCAGCATCGTTGCCAATTCCACAGAACCGGTATCATCCTCATGCAGACGCTTCCAATCATTAAAAAATTCATATTTACTACCCAGGGTACCTACCTTGGACTCCAAACCATTGGACAACATCACAAAGGCATTAAAATGAAACAGCTGGGGAATGGTATCCAGATAGTCAGCGTAATTACAGGTATATGCATCCTGTACATCCACATTTTGCTTTTTCAGCTCGATAAAAAGCAAAGGAATACCATTCACGAAGCCAACTATATCGGTTCTACGGCGATATAAATCACCATGAATTTTCATCTCTTTCACAGCAAGAAAATGGTTCTTTTCAGGCTCAGAGAAATTAAATATCCGAACCAGTCTATCCTCCTGCTCACCGTTAAGTTTTTTCACTTTTATAGGTATGCCATCTCGGAGCATTCTATATTTTTCACGATTAATCTGCATTAGGGTACTGGAGGATGTATAAGCAAGGAGAGTCTTAATTGCAGAATCACAGTATTCTTCTGTTAGCCAGTCGTTATTAGCAAAAAGGGCCTTCCGTAGAAAACGGGTTAGAACAATCTCCTTATAACTTTTACGCCCGAAGGTGCCATTCTCGCCAAGGACTTCCTTATTATAAGCAAACTGAACCTCCCACTCCAATCCATCTTGAAGTAGGTTCCCTGCACTGTTTTGCACCAATATGTTTTCGGAATATTCCCAGCTCATATGTGCGCCTCCTATCTTATAGCACTATAAATATCTAGTTTCAATTCTTCATCCGTAGCATATGTACCATCCATAATTGCGGCCATGATTCGATGTAGAAGATCTTTATTAATCTTTCCAGCTGCTACATGATAACTGACATTCTCCTTGTTTAACATACTCTTCCTTTATAGCATCAGCTAATCCACATTCATACGCTGCAATAATATCTAGAATTTCGCTGTAGAAAGTATCACGTACTTTATCACTAGCTTTCAAATCAAGAATTTTTTTATATTCCTTAGCTTTTTCTTTGAATATACTGACATAAATTAGGTCAGTGAAATGAGCATATTTAAAACGGTCGTCCTCTACATAATTTTTCAAAGCATCTGTAAATTGTCTCCGGTAATTTTCCTCCTGTAGATAAGCGGAAATAAAATCTTTATCCCTTTGATTAATATACTTAGTCGATCCACCAGTTTTTTTATTTATTAGGTCAATAACGATATCTAGCATCATTTGACGTAAAATTCTTGCCTTTTCACTTTCAGCTAACAACATTCCAATATTTAAAAACGCCTTAAAATCGAAAATACCAAGCACAGTAATTTTGGTACCGACATTAATGTCGCCACCAAATTGATTAATGTAAGCAGAGATAAATTCTTTTAATCTTTTTCCTCTTAAAATCTCATAACCATTTAGCTTTAATTCTTCAGAAAATGATGATATATACCTTTCAATAGTTCTTTCGTCAATTTCATAGAATGATGCAAGCATCCCTTTTGTAAATATTATTCTATTTTCAAAAATAACACCTTTTAAATGAGACTTTTTTTGAAT
>DHPU01000014.1:510-4045 GCA_002407935.1 Peptococcaceae bacterium UBA5356 | reverse complement strand
AAAAACCGAGAGGCTGTTGCAACGAAGGCTAATTTCGTGGCAACAGCTTTTTTTGCGTTAAAATTATGATATACTTAAAAGGATAAGACGAACATTTTAAAGGAGAGATGGAGGGGGAAAATGTTAGGTATTATTGGGGGGTATTTATTTATCTTTTTTGCCCGTATTTGTGATGTGTCTCTGGCTACGATGCGTACCTTAATGGTGGTTAGGGGACAAAGAATGTATGCTGCTGTAATTGGGTTTTTTGAGGTAATAATTTATATTGTGGCTTTAGATAAAATCTTTGCTAATCTCAATAATCCTTTAAATCTTTTCTTTTATGCAGCAGGCTTTGCCACGGGAAATTATGTAGGAAGTTTTATCGAAGAAAAGCTGGCTGTAGGGACTTTTACGGTTCAGGTGATTACGTTGAAAGAGCCGTTGGAGTTAACGGAAAAATTGCGGAGCTTAGGATATGGGGTCACTGTACTTGAAGGAATGGGGAGAGAAGGGAAACGCTACATACTGCAGATTATCTTAAAAAGAAAACAATTTGTGACCTTACGCAAAGAAATTGATGAATGGGATAAGGAAGCTTTTTGGACAATTTTTGATGCCAGGTTGACGCGGGGGGGAATATTCACTCGGAAAGATAAATAAAGTAAGAATGAAAATAAAGTAAGAATGAAAAAATGAAATCAAGTAATATAAAAATAGATTATAATTAAAACAGGATAGAGTTAAAACGATATGAAGCAGGTAGGAGCGAAAGATATGTGTGGAAATAAAGAGGCCCCTCTTGGTGTCTTTGATTCAGGGCTTGGTGGATTAACAGTAGTGAGAGAAATATTGCGGCAAATGCCGCATGAATCAATAATCTATTTTGGTGATACCGCCCATGTCCCTTATGGACCTCGCCAACCTCAAGAATTAAAAGGATTCGCGGGAAATATTACGGATTATTTGGTTAAGCAGGGATGTAAAATGATCTTCATTGCCTGTAATACGAGTACTTCCCTAGCTTATGAAGATTTAAAAAAGGCTTATGCTCTTCCGATAATTGGGGTGATTGAACCGGGGGTTGAGAAAGCGTTAGGGATTACCCGTAGCCAACGGATCGGGGTGATCGGAACAGAGGCTACCATTAAAAGCGGAGCTTACCAGAAATTAATATTAGCTAAAAATTCAACGGCTCAGGTTTATGCCGAAGCTTGTCCCTTGTTGGTACCGCTGGTCGAAAAGGGGATACTTGAGGGAGCGGAAGCAAAGCGAGGAGTGGCGGCTTGCCTGAAACCGCTGCTGGATAAGAAGATTGATACGCTTATTTTGGGATGTACTCATTATCCCTTTCTTTCGTCTGTTATTAGCAAAATAATGGGGGCTGAAGTAAGCTTGGTTGACCCTGCTCGCGAAACGGTGGCAAGAGCTCGGGACAAACTCCGGGAGTTAAATCTTGAGGCGGAAACAGCGCAGCCTGTTTATCGTTATATTGCCAGTAAAGAGCCGGAAAGTTTTCAAAGAAGGGGAAGTGCATTTCTCGGCAGGGATTTGGGTATGGTAAAGGAAGTTCATTTAGACTAGAGGGAAGGTAATAAAATGGAGAGATTGGATGGCAGAAAAGTTGATGAATTAAGGACGGTGAAAATAACCCCTCATTTTATTAAATATCCGGAAGGGGCAGTCTTAGTGGAAATGGGGGAAACTAAAGTAATTTGCGGTGCTACGGTAGAAGAGAAAGTGCCTCCCTTTTTAAAAGGACAAAACAAAGGCTGGGTTACGGCAGAATATGCGATGTTGCCGCGGGCTACGCAAATAAGGAACCAGCGGGAGTCGGCCCGAGGAAAAATCAGTGGTCGGACTAACGAGATTCAACGATTAATTGGCCGTTCTTTACGGGCGGTGGTGGATTTGGAAAAGTTGGGAGAAAGAACCATTATTCTGGATTGTGATGTTATACAGGCGGACGGTGGCACAAGAACTGCTTCGATTACAGGCGCTTTTGTGGCGTTGGTATTAGCGTTAGAGAAAATGGTGCAAGAGGGTAAATTAGAACAGCTTCCGGTACGGGATTGGCTGGCGGCTGTTAGTGTGGGTAAAGTAGCGGATGGAATTTTGCTTGATTTAGCATATGCAGAAGATTCTCAGGCCATTGTAGATATGAATGTGGTCATGACTGGTAAAGGAAATTTTGTAGAGATTCAGGGTACCGCTGAAGGGTATCCTTTCAGTCAGGAAGAATTAACGAGCTTTTTGAGTTTGGCGGCGAAGGGTGTCGCAGAATTAATTGTCTTGCAAAAGAAGGTATTGGGGAAGGATGACGATTTTTAAGATAGTAATGGCCACCCGTAATAGGGGGAAAGCAATTGAATTAAAGAAATTATTGGCGGATTTTTCGGTCGAGATTCTTACTTTGGCTGATTTAAGCGGAATGCCTGAAGTAGAAGAAACAGGGGCGACGTTTCGGGAAAATGCTTTGTTAAAAGCAAAAGCAGCTGCGGAGTTTGCTCATCTTCCCTCGTTGGCAGATGATTCCGGTTTAGAGGTAGATGCCTTAGCGGGACAACCCGGCGTTTATTCGGCTCGTTTTGCCGGTGAACCGGCTAGCGATGAGAAAAATAATCATAAATTATTGGAGCGGTTACGAGGGATACCTAAAGAGCAGAGGACCGCAAGATTTGTATGCACTATTGCGCTTGTGACACCTGATGGTCAGGTGGAGATGACCGAAGGCCGGTGTGAAGGAATAATTTTGGAGGAATTGCGGGGAACAGGCGGTTTCGGGTATGATCCGCTCTTTTATGTGTCGGAATTGGGGAAAACGATGGCGGAATTAACCGGGGAGGAAAAAAACGAGGTCAGTCACCGGGGAAAAGCACTCAGAGCCATGCTCCCCTTTTTAAGAAGAATTTCACCAAAAGAGACTAAACCCTAAATCCTAAAAGGAAGCCAGAGGCTTAAACAGAGGCGGTAATAAGGGGTGGTAGCGGTAAATGAAGGTTGGTATTATTGGTGATACGCATGGCTCGCAGGCGGCTTTAAAAACTATTATTAACTCTTTTAAGGATGTGGAATTGTTTATCCATACAGGGGATCATTGGCAGGATGCTGTTTGTCTTGAGAAAAAAACCGGAATCCCGGTTTTTACGGTTAAAGGGAATTGCGATTATGAGGAAAGGGCTAGCGAGCTTTGTTTTACTCTTAAAGGAAAAAATTTTTTTTTGACACATGGTCATTTGTATGGAGTCAAATATGGGTTACAAACCTTAGCCTATCGTGCGGAAGAGTTGGGAGCCGATTATTGTGTTTTTGGACATACACATCAGGCGCTGATCGAGAATTATAATAATATTGCTTTTTTTAATCCGGGTAGTATTGTCTGGCCAAGAGGGGAAAATTATTTTGCGGGAATAATCCTGGATTATCGGGAGAATATCTTCATTTCCCAATTTAAAAATATTGACATGGACTAATTTTTTTGTTAAGATAACATTTGCTGCGATGTTTCTTTATGATGTGCCCATAGCTCAGTAGGATAGAGCAACGGCCTTCTAAG
>DHPU01000014.1:0-397 GCA_002407935.1 Peptococcaceae bacterium UBA5356 | reverse complement strand
CAACGGCCTTCTAAGCCGTGTGTCCGGGGTTCGAATCCCTGTGGGCACGCCACTTATGCTTTTATAAATGTGGTGGCTGTGGCGAAGTGGTTAACGCACCGGATTGTGGCTCCGGCACTCGTGGGTTCAAGTCCCATCAGTCACCCCATGATATTAATGTTTGTTGGGGCGTCGCCAAGCGGTAAGGCAACGGACTCTGACTCCGTCATTCGTAGGTTCGAATCCTACCGCCCTAGCCATGTTTTTTATATTTGTTTCGAGCCATTAGCTCAGTTGGCAGAGCACCTGACTTTTAATCAGGGTGTCCCGCGTTCGAGTCGCGGATGGCTCACCAACTAAATTTGGGCCATTAGCTCAGCTGGCAGAGCACCTGACTCTTAATCAGGGTGTCCAGGGT
>DHPU01000008.1:8969-74050 GCA_002407935.1 Peptococcaceae bacterium UBA5356 | reverse complement strand
AGTCGCCCCGCAAATTTTCCCATTATTACCATTGCCACTTGTATCAGTGGCCACTCTGCAAGTTCCTTCATTAAACTGCCATTGTCCTACCATTGCCGTATTAGCATTAGCTAAGGCGATCAGCGGCAAGCACTGCAAAATCATGGTAATTATTAATAATACTCCCATGACTTTACTTTTTCTTCCTGTTTTTTTCAACCCCATTTTTTCTCTCCTCCTTAAATTTTTTATTTTGTATTTCGTTGTATCCAATATTCTTATTTTGTGTGTCCTTTTTACTCTTTTCTGTCTTTTCTAATTACTAGTATACACAAATTACAAATTAATACAAGACAATTATTCTACATCACGATACCCTAATTCATGCAAATTTCTTGCGTTATTCCGCCAATCGGCCTTAACCTTAACCCACAACTCCAAAAAAACTTTGTTTCCCAGCAACATCTCTATTTCATGACGAGCCTGGGTTCCAATAGTTTTGAGCTTTTCCCCCTTCTTTCCGATAATAATCGCCTTCTGGGAAGGACGTTCCACAAAAATAGTAGCACTAATATGTAAAAGATTTTGCGAACGCTGCTCCATCTTTTCCACTATTACAGCTACAGAATGAGGGATCTCTTCCTGGGTAGCCCGAATTATTTTCTCCCTGATCAATTCCGCCACCAAAATTCTTTCGGGCTGATCAGTCAGTGCATCGGCCGGATAGTATTGAGGCCCCTCTTCCAAATAAGGCAAAGTAACGTCCAACAAATGCTCTAAATTTTCGCCCGTCAAGGCCGAAATGGGGATTACTTCCGCCCAGTCCTTTTTCTGACGATAAAAATCAATCACAGGCAAAATATCCTGTTTTTTTAAGCAATCAACTTTATTTAACAGCAAAAAAACAGGCGTATCAACCTTCTGTAATTTCTCAAGAAGATAAGCCTCGCCTCCTCCAAAAGATACAGTAGCATCTACTAAATAATAAATCACCTCAACTTCCCGCAAAGTATTCAGTGCTGTGCCAACCATCAACCGACCCAGCTTATCCTGGGGTTTATGAATCCCGGGCGTATCAAGAAAAACAGCCTGATACTGCGGCTGAGTTAATACCCCCACAATCTTATTCCGCGTCGTCTGCGGTTTATCAGAAATAATCGCTATTTTTTGGCCTATCAACTTATTCAATAACGTCGATTTTCCGGCATTAGGCCGCCCAATCAAAGCAATAAACCCGGATTTAAAACCATCAGTCATCAACTTTTTCCTCCCGTAATTCATCAGGGATAAAGACGTACGGTAATAAATCTTGCACTTTCATCCGCCTAATCTTCCCCTGTAAATTTGTCATAATGATCGGCATCTCCTGAGAAAACTCCGCTAAGATCTGGCGACAAGCCCCACAAGGCGGAACCGGCTCCTCTAAATCCGCTATTACGGCTAACGCTTGAAACGAAGTTGCCCCATGAGAAACAGCATGAAAAACTGCCGCTCTTTCCGCACAGACAGATAATCCATAAGAAGCGTTTTCTACATTACAACCCGGATAGATCTTCCCATCATCAGCCAACAGTGCTGCTCCCACTTTAAAATGAGAATAAGGGGCATACGCATTTTCACGCACCCTTCCGGCCATCTCTATCAATTCTGCTTCCCGTTCACAACTCCAATTCTTTTCTTGCTTCATCTCCGCCATTTTTTTTACCCCCGATCTTACAGTTTAACTTATCTAAAAGCATGTGCTCCACTGAATATATCCCTTCGTAAAGGGGTAAATATGTTGTGCTGCCCTACTCGAGATTCGAAATAGGAAATGTGCCGTTTTAGGCAAGGCATTACCGGAGGGTGACTATCATCGGGCAGCTAAACATCCTTAGCGAAGGTGAGGCTAGTGATACCGAAGTCGCCGACAAGGAGATCGGCGCTAGGGCGAACTGAGCAGGGAGGCGAATTGAGCCCGGTCGGTATCACGCCGAACCAAGCTTAGGACTGTTCTGTCCGAGAATTTGGAACCCCGAGGTAATCCTTGACTAAAACAACGAAGGACACATGTTTACCCTTAATAATCCACCCTGCTTCCCTGAGGAACAACCTCAATCCAGGTAGGCCCTTCCAACAAAGGAACCACCGTTCCTTTTTCATCGGTAAACTTTGTAAGATTCCCCGGTGTCTTTTCCCATCGCCCTTTGATTACCTTGCCGGCACGGAAAATCAGTGCCTCTCCTTCCCCATCCATAATCAGTTGCAGATGACCATCCCCATCCTTATAACGATAAGGGGCAAATTGAACAAGTACATTAGCCGCCGTTAATTGTTCACCTGCCGCATTTAAATGTGGTTTATCCTTATCAGAAATAAATCTCTCGAAAATTCCCTTCTCCTTATTAAAAACGAAACGTACTAAATAACTTTTATGGGAATAAAAAATATGCAAATCCTCAACTTCCTCTCCCGTGACTTCCGCATCCTGACTTAAGAGCAGACGCTGAGGAGGTAAGAAAGTAATATTCATTTTTAATTGTTTCGCCACCCGACGTAAAGTATCGTAACTGGTAAAAAGATTATGGGGCTTGCGTTGATCCGGTGTACGCCAGAAAGCAGCCGCTACCTGATACCCACCGTATATCTGATCAAGGTGATCCGGTTCTTCTGTCGCTATTTTCTGCAAGGCCTCTTCAGAGCCTCCGGCATGAACCAAAATGGCCTTATACTCCCCAGCCAGTTCCACAAAATGGGGTCTGGCACTGCGAACAGGCCCAACCAAATCCGAATCTTCTCGAGAGATAATTGCAATAAAACGAGTTATCCCTCCTTCAATCGGTAATTCCACTACTACATCTGCCCGTTCCAGCCCAGCTTGCGGCCTGGCCTCTTCCTCATTATCAATCACTACTGCCAAAGCCCTTTTCCTCGGCTTATCCTTCCATCCATTGAAGGAATATGCCACTGCTTTTTCCTCTGCTTCTTCGTCTATCTCCTTTTTTAATTCATACATTGCCATTTCCTTGGGCAGTAACGGATGAATATAATAATACGTAACCATCCCGAGCGCCATACTCAAGAAAAATGCGGCAAAGCCCCCTAAGATATACTTGAATCTCATGTCCACTACTCCTTGTAACTAAATAAATTATCCTGGATTATGCTCTTTTTTCCAGAGATGCAGCTTTCCAATACGTCGTCCTGTGATTTTCTCTACCTTAACATGAATGTCACCTATATCCATTTCCTGCCCTTCATCAGGTAAAGTACCTAAATTATGAAAAACCCACCCACTAATTGTCTCAAATTCATCATCAGGTAAATCAATTTCTAAAAGCTCATTTATTTCATAAATAGGGGTACGGGCATCCACAAGAAGAGAGCCGTCACTCAATCTTTCCACCGCTTTTTCCTCTTGATCATATTCATCTTGAATCTCGCCCACAATCTCCTCAATTACATCCTCAATCGTAACCAGTCCAGCTGTCCCTCCGTACTCATCAAGAACAATGGCCATATGTACCTTTTCCTTACGTAATTCGGCAAACAAATCACGTACCTTTTTACTTTCCGGAACATAATAAGCCGAACGCATCAATTTCTGCAATGTTCTCTTTTCAGGAGAGGGTTCAACAAATACCTGTAAAATATCCTTCGCATAAATTAAACCGATGATATTGTCTACGGTCTCATCAAACACGGGAATACGCGAATGTCCCATTTTAATAACCAGTTTAATCACATTTTCCAATGTCTCCGTAACATTAACAGCCACAATATCAATACGCGGGATCATTACCTCCCTCACCAAAGTATCATCAAATTCAAAGATACTATCAATCATCTCCCGCTCATCTTCGTCAATAAACCCTTCTTCCTCCCCTACATTGACCAGCATCCGCAATTCTTCCTCTGTTATTAGATGATTTTCCTTCCCCGGTCCGTCAATTAATCTTACCAAGGCATTCGTTAATAAATTAAAGACATAAATAATCGGAGCTAAAAGCTTTCCTAACAGATTAAGCAAACGACTTACCCGCAGAGAAAAAGTTTCCGCTCGCCTAGCGGCCAACGTTTTGGGTGTAATTTCTCCGAAAACAAGAATTAAAACGGACATTACACCGACAGCAACCCCTGCTCCTGTAGAACCAAAAATACTAATTGCTAAAGTAGTCGCTAAAGCTGTTGCCCCGATATTAACCACATTATTGCCAATCAAAATAGTAGAAATTAATCTGGCAGGCTGATCCATTAAACGCCTGGTGAGAATCGCTCGTTTGTTTCCTTCTTCCACCAGCCGCCGAATTTTTACTTTGTTCGCCGAGAAAAAAGCTGTTTCCGAAGCCGAAAAAAAAGCAGATAAAAACAATAGCCCCACCAGTAAGAAGATTTGTATCACCTGTATCTGAGACAAAAAAGTTTCCCTCCCTAACTCTATCTACATCTAAGAATTTTCTGCCCAGCGCCTATAATTTAAAGTGTGCAGAATTTCCTCTTCCATTTTGCGCATTTCTCGCGTATCCTGTTCCTCCTGATGATCATAGCCCAGAAGATGAAGCATCCCATGTAAAAACAAAAACGCGAGTTCTCTGACAAAACTGTGCCCATATTCCTCCGCCTGCCGCCGGGCTGTTTCCAAAGAAATAATAATCTCTCCCAAAAGGTGAATTTCCGACCCTTTAACCGGAGTTTCCGGCGTCCCTTCTGCCTCTTCATCAAAAGCAAAAGATAATACGTCGGTGACCTGATCGATTGCCCGGTAAGTTCGATTCAAATCCTTAATCATTAAATCATCAACAAAGGCTACACTTACCTCCGTATGATCATCTAACTTAAATCTGCGACTAATTTCCTGCCCAACCTTATTAATCACTTCTTCAATCTGCGGAGTTATCGTGATGTTCTCCTGCTGATTCCCCATTAAGATCTCCATTAAGCAGATTTCCTCCCTTCAGCGCTTCCAAAACATTTTCCGGATATTCTATTCTGGTATGGAAAATACCGCTTAAAATCCGGGTAAAAGCAGTTGCAATCAAATCAAGATCTTTAAAAGTCAACTCACATTCATCCAGTTGTCCGTCTTCTAAACGTTCTTTGAGCATTTTCCGCACTAATCCTTCAATTTTACCAAGATTGGGTGAAGTCATGGAACGAACTGCCGCCTCCACACTGTCAGCCAGCATAATAATGGCCGCTTCCTTAGACTGAGGTTTCGGTGCATTATAACGGTAGTCTTCTTCTTTTACATTATCAGAATTCCCCATTTCCAAGGCTTTATGATAAAAATAAGTGGCTAAGCCTGTCCCATGATGCTGAGCAATCAAATCTATAATTACAGGAGGAATATTATGCTGCTGGGCAATTTCTAAACCATCTTTCAAATGAGAGGTAATAATCAAAGCACTCAAAGAAGGAGAAAGTTTTTCGTGCGGGTTTTCTCCTCCTAACTGGTTTTCAATGAAAAAATAGGGTCTCTTTAACTTACCGATATCATGATAATAAGCTCCTACACGTACCAGTAAAGAATCGGCTCCCACCAGATCAGCAGCCGCCTCCCCGAGATTTCCCACTAAAATACTGTGATGATAAGTTCCCGGGGCCTCAATTAATAACCTTTTTAAAAGAGGCTGGTTGGGATTGGAAAGCTCTAAAAGGCGAACACTGGTAGTAACCTTAAACCCCGATTCCAAAAAGGGGAGACTGCCATAAGCAAAAATAGAAGAAAAAATCCCATTAGTGACCCCTAAAGAACAGCCAATCAAGAGCACAGGCCAATCATCGTTATTCATCAAGCCTAATGACAAAATGCTGACCACATTGGCACAAGAAATAAATAAGCCGGCTTTCACCCAATCCAATCTCTGGTTGAATTTGCCCACGCTGTAAATTCCCACTAACCCGCCAATAAACGCCGTAATCGCATAAGAGAGTTGATTCCCTGTCAAAATACCGATAAAGAAGCAAAGTAAAACTGTCATAAAAATAGCCAAAGTTGTATCCAAAAGAATAGCGATTAACATGGATCCTGTAGCTACAGGGATTAAATAACCTACCATTTTAGCGACCTCTAGATTAGAACTGATATTTACCGAGGAAATTAAAATAGTCAGCAATAAAGAGATAAAACAAAGCAGGCCAAGCAAAACCATGTTAATCCCTTTACGGTATAAATCTTTACGGTAATATTTTAGATAAAACCACGTCAAAACAAAGGCCAGCAAAGTGAAAATAGATACACCCAATAAGGTAACATAGGGAGCCACTGACCATTTATAACCAAGGGCCTGCAAAATTTCAATGTGTTCGGCAGTAACAACCTCACCTTCCCCAACAATCTTCTGTCCTTTACGAATCGTCACCATGACGACCCCTTCGTTTTGCGTGGCTTCCTGCCTAGCTCTGATGGTTGCCTCTTCATCCTTAAGATAATTCGCTTGAAATTCAATTTTATTAAATACTGATTTTAACAGATTTTTATAAGGTACGGTAATATTTAATAAATCAATCTGGTTATATAGCTTCACCTTTTTTTCTTCAACCTCAAAATCCCTAACCCCAGTCTGCCAATGATTTTTTAAAAGGGTATCCGCTTCCAGATTTAACGATTTAATCGTATTAGAATCTAAAGAAACCAAAGCCCTAACCGTACCTTCTTGCAAATGGTATCTTTCCTGCAGCGCCTTCATCTTGTCCTTACTGCTTAGATCATCATTTAATAGTGTTTCCAAATCTGTAAAACAGCTTTTTAGATCCTGCTCCATTTGCGCCAGAATACTTCTGTCCAAAATATAGACTTCCTTGATTCGTTCTTCGGCCTGTTTCTTTCGTTCTGCCGTTTTACGGGTATCTTCAAAGGTAATCGTCTGAGATGCCTTAATCGTAGTAGGCGAAACTTGTCCTTCTTGCACAGGTAAATCTTTAGGAAGAAAATGAAACGCAAAAATAATCAGAATACCTAAAAAGAAAGCCAAAAACGAAATAATTTTTCTCACCCGGCTATTTCTCCAGATAGCCCTTGTTTCCCTAAAAAATGGGGCCTTCATTTTTTGAGTTTCTATCGCAATCTCCCCCTTATTAACCTAACCATTCCCTTTATCCTTATCTTCGTCTTCAGTCCGCTGATAATCTTCATACGCCAGTACAATCCTTTGCACTAAAGGTTTTACTCTAACAATTTATTATACCCGATTTAATGTTAATAAGCTATCTTCGCCGATAAGTTCCGATATCTTCAACTGTCTCCAGCTCATATTTTACTGCCACAATCCCTTTATCTTGTACCGGTACCGGCTCGAATTTTTGGGCGGTAATTTTGCAATCAATCGGTAAAGCACTTTTTAAAATTTCCCGTGCTCTCCTGCCCGCTTCCTGATATGCCCCTTCTATCCCCCATTGTCGTCTTTCACAAAATTGCTCCTTAAACACAATAGTAATTAATTCGACAGCGCCCTGAAAAATCCTCCCCTTAAAGTTAATAAGTGGTTTAGTCTGGCGAATCACCCGGTAATTTTCATAAGCACATTCCCCGGTTCCCCGTAAATAAATCTCTTTTCCCAGCAGCTTTAATAAAACCGCACCGGTCTCGGCTCCCGTATCGCCCCTAATTTCTTCCAGGATCGGGCACTGCTCTATATGTGTCCGTACAACCCTGCCCCGAATAAGACCTTTAGCACGAACCAACTCCGGTTCTCCTTCCGGACTAATTTCCCCCGTTTCCGAAATTTTTATCTGTGAATACAATAAACCGGCAATCAGAGTCTGCCCCTTTTTGACCTGATCGCCCTCTCTCACCAGTGGAGTTCCCACTAAGACAAGTAATTCTTCTATCTTTCCATCAATCCGTGCTACTAAATCCGCCGGCTGATGCTCGTCATCAGCGGGAGGCAAGGTTTTTTCCGCAACCTCAATAATTACCTTTGTTCCCTGTGTATGAATCCCTGCCCAGGAAAGCTCAGGAATTTCCGAGAGTAATCTTTCGGCAAGCTCCTTCCGATTAAAAGCCGCTTTAGGCATTCCCCTGCGCAGCCCCTGCAATTGTCCCTTCTCCAAAATAAGTTCTGCGGAAACCAATTTGTTCCCCGTCACCTCGATAAACCAAACAAAAGAACTTAAAAAATATAAAGTAAGGCAAAAAAAGAAAGTACCTATGACTAGTACTTTTCTTCTTTTGGCCCGCATCACTAAAAAAGGCGCCCCTTTTTTAGTGATGATTTTTACCCGACAGGAAGAACGCCTTACTAAAATACGTAAAGCTTTATATCCACCCAAACTTACCTTGAGTATATAATGATCTTTTTCTTGATGTCGAATATCCCAAATAGAAATGCCCCTGCTCAAGGCCATATTAATTACTCTTTCCGGCTGCATACCCCATAAAGATATCTCTACATAACCGGATATCCCGGAAGTCCATTTCATCTCCAACCACCTACCGGTAAAATTTTATAGCGGAAATATCTCCATCCAGAGAGATTTCATCCCTGTTAATGTTCCGAATAAATAACCCCTCACCGGTGATCTCCATCTCGCCCGAATTTATGGCGATTCGTACTTTTTCCGCACTATATTCAATAATCCCCCGATGGTTTTCCAGCAAAACCTGCATATTACCAATTAGGGTAACTTTAGGTAAATTATAAACAATCTCCTTCGGTAGATCCAAAAAACGAGTCAATTTCTCCACCAGAACATCCCCCCATTTACCTATTAAATATCTTTATGCCCTCTCCTCCCAAAACAGAACCACAACACTTTAACGCTTACGAAAAAACAGCCAACGAATTTTTTTCGTTGGCTGTTTTTTGAATAAACTTCAATTTAATTCTATTTAAATTTTAAAAGCTTTTGCTGTTATTATAAAGCTCGTCCGGACATATATCCTGACCTGTAGCCCATTCTAAAGTTATATCCTTGACCTTGACAGTATTAAACAGGCTTTTGTTCTTTAACTTGCTGTAAAAAGGCATTTCAAGTAATGCCGACATGTCATATATCTTTGTTTCACCATTTTCAAAAAACACTTGCAGGCAATAGTTTTCCAAAGCCTTAACTTTCTTAGGTCTTGGCGCCATATAAATCACTCCAGTCCCTTTATTGTAAAGTATTCACCAGTCTCTTGAATGGTCTTCCAAAGTGCTTCAAGCTCCTCCTGATGAATGATAGCCCAAGCAGCAACAAGCTTCTGCTGCTTTTTGGGAATATCTCCAGTTATAAGCTCACCGTCCAGTGTAAAAGAACCTGAGTATTCACCATACACCGCATGAAAATGTGGTAAACAGTGCTGCTCCTGGTCATTAAAAAACATTCTTATCAAAATCCCGTAAAATTGTGAAATTAAAGGCATTATATTACTCTCTCCAGCTACTCTCTGCATGCTTTTATTTTATCATAAAACGGATGTAAAATCTATCAGCAGAATATACTTATTGCGGTCTGTTTTGGTAACAAGGTTCCCCAAGGCATCATAAGTATAGCTTTCCGTCTTGGCGGGGTCATAGGTGTAGTTGCCCGGGGTACCGGTTCTCCCTCCATGGTCTATTTTTTTGATGCTTTTGTTCGCGGCGTTGTATTCAAAGGTGGTGACCCGCCCTTCGCCATCCGTCTGGGTTAGCAGGTTGCCGTTTAAGTCGTACGTGTAGGCAGTGGTTTCGTTTAACGCATTCACTACGGAGATGAGACGGTCAAAATTATCGTAGTTGTAGATAGTCGTATTTCCCCGGCCATCGACGGAGGTCTTTATTTTCCCGGTTTCATCGTAGGTCTGGCTTTTGCTGTGATTTAGGGGATCAATAGTCGAAAGGAGCCGGTTGTTTTTGTCATACGTGTATTGAGTTGCTTTGCCCAAGGCATCGTAAGCTTTTACTTGCACGCTGTTCTCGTTGTATTCCAGTCTACTGATGCTTTTGTGCAGCGGATCTTTCTTTTCAATCAACCGGTTTAAAGGATCATAAATATTGGTGTAGGTGTTACCCAGCCAATCTGTTTGGGTAAGCTGATTACCGTTCGCATCATAGGTATAGGTGGTGCTTTGCTCTCGCGCAGTTCCGTTTAGATCGGTAACGGTTATTTTACTGCTAATAAGCTTATTGTTGTCATTATAGCTTTGTTCTGCGGTGTTGCTATTCCCGTCCGTGAGGAAACGCGGGTTCCCTGCTTTGTCGTAACGGACGCTGGTGGTAATACTTTGCGTACCGTCGGCTTTGCGCCGTGTCTGAGAGGTTTCCCGCCCTTGGTTGTCGTAGGTGTACAGGTCAACAAAGCCGGCAGCGTTTGTTTCTTGCATCAGGTTTCCCATCCGGTCGTATTGGGAAGTACGGCTATTGACTGGAATTGTCACATCACCGGGGTAGGTTACTTTTCTTTCTTTCCCGAAGGCATTGTGTTCGAAGGTCGTGGTGTTACCGTTGGCATCAGTCTGAGTCAGCAGATGACCGGTGAGGTCATAGGTGTTAGTTTGGATTAATTGATTATCCGTCATACGTATTAGTCATTTCTTCGTGGTAGATAAACCATGCAGCAGGTTAAAGGCGGGTGCACCTTCGGGCGCACCCGCCAGTTCACAGCGGTCGGCAATGCCGACCGCACCAGACTTTTATGAATCAACCTCTACTTTTTCTCAAGTGGTTGTTAATTGAGCGAGGTACATCTTTGAGGTGTCTGTGATTGCTGTAAAGTATCCATCGTTAAAGATTTTAAGGCATCTGCAAAGGTACACCTCTTACATTTACAGGTAACCTCATTTTCCGGTCTAGAAATTTAGATTTTCCTTATGGACATTATTTCTTTTATTTCTTGTTCTTGTAAATGATAAATAGCAAATCCGTATAATTCATTATTGCTATTCACAAAGAACTTGATGTTGTTATTCCCAATAATTTCTTTAATATGGCTATGTGAGTCGAAAATACAAATGAGCCTATTATCTAATACAGATACAACATATTCTCCTGTTAAGTCCACATAATCGTTTTCTTTCCTAAAAATCTTCGTGTCAACGATGATGCTACCTTTAAGAACATTTAGTTCTTGAAAAGTCAAGTCTTTGAAACAATCGGAATCCACAAAAAAAGTTATATTTTTTATAGTCTTTTTCTTAGTATTTATACCAATTTCCAGAGGTGGATTCTCACCTGTACCTAATAATCTCCAATAGCTAAACACCCTAGATGAGTCGTTGATGTCATTGTCAATAGAAATCATCAGTAAATCGTCAGCTACTTTTTCAAATTCAACTTGTGCAATAGTTTCACCGTGTTCAATTTTATTTTTTAATAGCACACTTGTATCCTCCTACTTAAAAAGTGCGTGATAAATTACGCCGGTATCACCGCTTATTCCCATTTCCCATCCGTTTAAGTTGAAAAAATTACGTCCAGGCTTAACTTTAGGTAATATTTCCGATACGGTATTTTGAAAGCTAGCCATCAATTCATTCTCAACCAAAACGGAACCCTTTGCTGAATTTACAAATTCACCCATGTGTTTTGTTGCGTTACCATGAACCCATATTTCCTTACCATTGACCACTTTTCCTTCCATAACAAAAGATTTGGGAATATTTGTGCCCGGAATTACTTCTTGGGTAGCCTTAATTCTGTTAGTCCACTTCCCCGCGCCCTCTACAACATCATCTGCAACATTAGTAACTGTCTTAGCCGCTGTAGCCATCCTTGCAGTATTTGCTGCAATCCCCGCTGCAATACCAACACCACCTGCAATCATATCTACTTTAGCATAATGCTCAGCCTCGTATATCCTATCTAATTCCTGAACATCTAGTTGTGAAATATCTACTCCCATCTTTTGTAGGTAACTTAATCTGGTATAAAACTCAGTACCAAAAAAACCACTATTTTGTAATTTGAGAATAGGTACTCTTTTATCTGGATGGGTGTCATTCCAAGCGCAATACACTTTACCAACAAGATCATCTATATTGCTGTATTTATCAAGTGAAAATGTATAACGGCCTGCTTCTTGTACTCGGAACCCACCCATTCCAACTGCATCATATCCCGATCCCAACTTTTTTGACAACTCACCTGCTGTCGAAGGTGTTACTACTGGTACGGGTGCCATGTTTTGAGGTGATGCATTTTGTTTGGGTGGCTGAATCGTTTTTTGCTTTGGACTATTGGCTTTTGTATCATTTTTCCCCGCGTTAGATTTAACCTGACTGCTCTTCTTCTTATTGCCATGACTGGATAAATCATGAACTCGGTCTGTCGGATCAATATATACACCCGAACGGTTATCCGTAATAGTTATTTTCAAACCATCTTTTGTGGTTACAGTTAGAGTATCGCCTTTCCCCGGAACATAGGTCAGTTTTACATCTTTATAATACTTATCATTTGATAAGTTGCTTAATTTGCTTTCATCAATGTAATGCCCGGTAGGATCAATATACCTTATTGGGTTATTTATCCCGTACGTATACAGATTCAGCGTGAGCGGATCCGTGGGATCACCCCGGTAAGTATCCTCGGAAATAAAGCGAGCCGTGATGGGGTCATAGTGCCGTGCTTGCAGGTAATAGTAGCCTGTCTCTTGGTCATACTGGTATCCGGCATAGGTAAAGGGATTATTGACATTACCCGTAGATTCCAGTAAATTACCGAAAGCATCATAGTAATATGTGGTGTGAATATTCCCGCTGGAATCAATGAGAGCGGTAACATCTCCGTGCCCATTGTACATATAGTAAAGAGTTACGCCATCTACTGTCCGGGAGATCAGGTTCGTTCCCTGGACATTGCGGGCGGTCTGGTTACCGGAGCCATCCAGTTCAAGAACGATTTGGTCTGAGACATAGACGTAGTTGGTGGTTACACCATTTACTTCTTTGGCTACGCGGAAGCCTTCCCCATTGTATGTATTGGTGATCGTCGTGCCATCTTTGACCACAGTTTTCAGCCGGTTTAATTCGTCATAGGTGTTGACGGCTGCTCCCGGAGTATCCAGCAATTGCCCGCCTTCGGCTTCTTCCAATTGATTAATGCGGTTGCCTGCTCTGTCATAGGTATAGGTGGTAGTTTTGTTCGGTTCGGTGACGGTTTCCAGCCGATTGAGGTAGTCATAGGTATAGGTTGTGGTTCCTTTGGCATCAAGCTTCGTAACAAGGTTATGCGCTTCATCGTAAGTATAGGTATAGCTGTCAATGATGCTCTGATCCGCTTTTTTATTGACAAGCGTATGCAGCATGCCATCGTCATAATAGGTATATTCTTCGCTGAAACCGAAGGGATAAATAATCTGGTGCTTTTTGCCGTCATCATAATAGGTGTAAGTGGTCGTCTGCCCATCAGCCGTGACTTGACACATTCTTCCCGCTTGGTCGAAGATTTGGGTCGTAATGTTGCCTTTGGCATCAGTCTGCTGTTCCGCGACCTGCCCGGCAGGAAGTCCGGCGGTGATGTCATAAAGGAAGGTTAAGGTTCCTGCCCCGGGAATAGTTTTCGTTTTGGTGCGGTTAAGTTCGTCATAGGTCCGGGTTGTAGTGCCGGTCTGATCGGTCATGGTCAACTGATTCCCGTTCCCGTCATAGGTATAGGCAGTTGAGATGATTCCCACATTCTCTGTCAATATTTTACCATGAATATCATAGGTATAGGTAGTGGTTTTGCCATTGCGGTCTGTTTTGGTAACAAGGTTCCCCAAGGCGTCATAGGTATAGCTTTCCGTCTTAGCGAGGTCATAGGTGTAGTTGCCCGGGGTGCCGGTTCTCCCTCCATGGTCTATTTTTTTGGTGCTTTTGTTCGCGGCGTTGTATTCAAAGGTGGTGACCCGCCCTTCGCCATCCGTCTGGGTTAACAGGTTGCCGTTTAAGTCGTAAGTATAGGCAGTGGTTTCGTTTAACGCATTCACTACGGAGCTGAGACGGTCAAAATTATCGTAGTTGTAGATCGTCGTATTTCCCCGGCCATCAGTAGAGGTCTTTATTTTCCCGGTTTCATCGTAGGTCTGGCTTTTGCTGTGATTTAGGGGATCAATGGTCGAAAGGAGCCGGTTGTTTTTGTCATACGTGTATTGGGTTGCTTTGCCCAAGGCATCGTAAGCTTTTACTTGCACGCTGTTCTCGTTGTATTCCAGTCTGCTGATGCTTTTGTGCAGCGGATCTTTCTTTTCAATCAGCCGGTTTAAAGGATCATAAATATTGGTGTAGGTGTTACCCAGCCAGTCTGTTTGGGTAAGCTGATTGCCGTTCGCATCATAGGTATAGGTGGTGCTTTGCTCTCGCGCCGTGCCATTTAGATCGGTAACGGTTATTTTACTGCTAATAAGCTTATTGTTGTCATTATAGCTTTGTTCTGTGGTTTTGCTATTCCCGTCCGTGAGGAAACGCGGGTTCCCTGCTTTGTCGTAACGCACGCTGGTGGTAATACTTTGCGTGCCGTCGGCTTTGCGCCGCGTCTGAGATGTTTCCCGCCCTTGGTTATCGTAGGTGTACAGGTCAACAAAGCCGGCAGCGTTCGTTTCTTGCATCAGGTTTCCCAGCCGGTCGTATTGGGAAGTAGTGCTATTGACTGGAATTGTCGCATCACCGGGGTAGTTTGCTTTTCTTTCTTTCCCGAAGGCATTGTATTCGAAGGTCGTAGTGTTGCCGTTGGCGTCGGTTTGAGCCAGCAGATGGCCAGTGAGGTCATAAGTGTTGGTTTGGATTAAATGATTGTCCTTCGTAATGGAAAGAATGTTCCCGGCCTCATCGTAAGTGTAGGCAGTGCCGATATTTTTGGCGTTAGTTTCGCTTGTTTTGCGCCCGGCCCCGTCATATTGATACTTCACAGTAAAGGGCAGCCCTTTTTCCTGACTTACCGGATCCAGAATTGTGAGCACTCTATCTGCTAAGTCGTAAGTAGTGACCGTACCATAGCCGCTGGCAATTTTTTGGGCGGTAGTACCAGCCCCTGCCGCAAAGCCTAACGCATCCAGCTGTTTGGTAATATTGCCCTTAGTGTCATACTGGAAGGCTTGGGCGACATAGCTCCGCCACTGCCCGCTCATCGGCTCAAGATAGGTGTAGCCTTTGGTTTGCACCCGATCCATAAGATCATAAGTGTATTCTGTCCGGCTCATTTGGGTAAGGTTTTTCGCCGGATCATAGTTATTGGGTGATACTTCCGCGATTAGACGACCGCCGCGGTCATAGTAGTAAGCAGCCGTTTTCTCCAAGGTGTCAGTAGTTTTGATTAGCCGACCACGCTGATCGTATGTATTCCTGATGGTATGATTATTGGCATCAGTTTCAGTGAGGACTTGCCCATCCCAGTTGTAGGTGGTGGCAGTGGTGATCTGGACGGGGTTGTTGTGCTCGTCTACGCCCGGCATACTGGTGCTAAGAACCCTATCGAGATGATCATAGGTATACGTAATTACGATGGTGTCCGGTCTGGTTAAGGTTTTCAAGTTCCCGTTTTGATCGTAAGTATACGTGGTGGTGAGGATTACTTCTTGTTCGCTGGTTGGGTCATCGCCCGCCAAATCTTTTTCCTGAACATGGAGCTTTTCTTCAACGGGTTTACCCAGATGATTGTTGAGATATTCCGTAGTGATTTTTGCAGTTGCATCAGTGTAGACCTCTTTACGGCTAAGATAGCCGTCATCGTCATATTGGTACTCAGTTTTTCTGCCGGCACTATCCGCTTGGCTCTTTAATTTATTATCGTCATAGTATGTATTCGTCACGGTAATGAGCTCGGATGCCGTTTGATACAAGGGAACGGTCTCTTTCCCGGTTTGCGTGGTCATTAAATTACCCACTTTATCGTAGGTGTTCTTTACATAAGTGTAAAGGGTAACGCCTCCGTCAAAACTGGCCGGAATCCACTTTTCCGTATTCCTGTTCAGTCCGTCATGGCGGTAATAAGTGGTCTTACCCCGCTCATCGGTGGTGGAGTTTATCGTTCCGTTCGGGTTATATTGTGTACTGCTGGAACTGCCGTCAGGATTATCTTGTTTGATGAGCCGATCTTCGTAATCGTAAGTGTAAATTGTCTCAGCTGTCTCACTGTCGTTGAGATAGCGGGTCTCTGTTTTGGTCGTTTTGCCGTCAGGCAGGATCTGGTAGCTATAGGTGTTTAAGACCACGAGAGCTGCTCCGGTATTTTCTTTGAATTGGGTTGAGGTCAGACGATCCAAAGCATCATAACCATATTCATAGATAGCTCCGTTCGGTTTGGTTTCTGTCGCGATATTCCCGTAGAGATCATAAGTATAGCTGGTCACGTTGTTTTCCGGATCGGTCACGGTGCGTATTTTGCCGCTGGGGTAATAGGTGTACCGCGTACCATGGTTGCCATTATAGGTATGTCCGGCAAGATTATCTAAGGCGGGATCATAAAGGTTTGCCGCTACTTCTTTGGTGACTCGTCCCATCGTGTCATAGGTCGTACGGGTTACTTCGCCCCCGGCTAAGGTAACTTCTTCGATATTCCCGTTTTGGTCGTAATTGATGCTGGTCGTATTTTGTTTCGGGGAAATCTCCGCCGTTTTCCAACCGATGTTGTTGTATTGGTAAGTGATTGTTTTCCCTTCGGGATTGGTAACAGTGCGGATATTGCCATAAGTATCGTAGGTATAGGTTGTAAGCTTTCCGTTAGGGTTAGTCTCGGATTTAAGCAGCCCTTTCGCTTGACAACCCATTTGTTGTGCTTCGGCATCAGTATAATAGGTATAGGTGGTTACGGCAAACGGCGTTTCGTTACAACCAGCTGTATATTGGTCTGTGCCATTCAGGGGTTGGGCTTTCTTGAGTAGTCTGGCTTTAGTACCATCGTAAATATAGAAGGTATATTTGCCGTCCTGGTCTTTTTCCCGGATTTTATTGTTCTTATCATCGTAGCCAAATTCCTGACAGCTGGAATCAGGATGATAGATATGGGTAATGTTCCCTCTGCTGTCTCTTTCATATACGGTTCTGTTCCCATTTCGATCGGTAATTGATTCTACTTCTCCGTATTTATTGCCGCCATTTTCGTCAAGGGTATAAATAGTGGTACTTCTTCGCCCATCAGCATCTTGCACTTGGATCGGATAAAGGGAATTGTCAAACCAGGTGATTGTTTCCCGCCCATTTAGATCGGTAACGGTAACTTTCCGGTATTCAGTATCATACATATAGGTCTGAGTGTTCCCGTAAATATCCGTTACCCGGGCAACTTTAGGCAAAGTACCTGATATAGCATCATAAACAACAGACTCAAGTATATTGTTATCATGGTCTTTGATTGTTTCCAAATACCCAAGGGAATTATAGCTGTAATACATGTTCTTGCCACGGGGATCGGTGACCTTGGTAAGCTGGTTATTGGTATACTCGTAGTACACAGTACGATTCAACGGGTCGGTAATGGTTTGGATGTACCCCTGAGCATTGTATGTAAGGTTTATTTGCCGTCCCACCTGGTCGGTGATCGCGGTCACTTTCCCGTTCGCGGCGTTCACCATGAGGTTAATAATGTTTCCGTTTCTATCCTTCATCCACTTCAGCCAACCGTTAGTATCAAACCCATAAGTGTATTGATCTTGGGTAGTAAGGATATGGGTATTATCCGCCTGTTTCACAAGCGTTGCCCTTAAATCATTGGCTGTGTACGAACTATCCGCATTTTTGGTGAAGGTCATGGCGCTCCCATTAGGCATTCTAGCCATCCATTGGTTATCATCACTATCTTTGAGGCTGCCTTGGAAACCAAAACTCCAACCAAGGCCCAACGGACTATCGTTTCTGTAATCCCGGGAATTATATGTGCGGGTTATGTCAATATCAAATCCTGGCGCCGGAATTTCCATATCAGTATAGGAGCGGGAGAAATTCCCTGAAGGATTGACGTTTTCTTCTCCCAAGTGAACTAATTCAAAAACTGGGCTTGTTGCTTCGTCGCCAAATTTGCCGACTTCGACACTGTCAGTGCAGGTAGATTTAGCAATACCACCTATGACAAACAAATAATTATTCAACGCTACTAAACCAAAATCGCTTTTCGCCATCGGCATACTGGTATTAGTGGTCCAATGATCCGTAGCGGGATCATATTGTTCTACAACATTTAGTTGGTCTCCCCCCAATGCGTAAATTTTACCGTTTAATGCCGCGATACTTAATCCGGACTTCCAGCTTGTTAAGCTGGCCTTAGTGCTCCAGTTGTCGGTTACCGGATCATATTCCTCCACTGTATCAAGAGAACCCCTCAAACGTCCACCGGCTATATAGATTTTTCCATTTAAAGCTGTTATGCCAAAGGCACTTCTGGCCGTAGGCATGCTTGCTCTGGTATTCCAACTGTTAGTTGCCGGATCATATACCTCTACTATTCCTATTTCCGCGCTTCCGTTATATCCGCCGATAGCATAAATCTTGCCGTTGACTGCGGCAACGCCTATTTTACTCCGGGCAGTAGGCATATTTGCCTTTGTGCTCCAAGTGTTGGTTGCCGGATCATACATTTCTACTTTATTTAATTGTGTAGTTCCTGCATATCCGCCGATTGCGTAAATCTTCCCATTTACTTCCGCTACGCCCAGCCCCGCTCTGGCAGTTGGCATAATAGCTTTATCAATCCAGACATTGGTAGCGGGATTATATTCTTCAACCTCATTAAATTGATAATTATAGTCATTTTTCCCTCCGATGACATAAATTCTACCGTTCACCGCAGCCACGCCTAATGAAGCTCTTGGAGACAATAACGGTGCTCTTGACTCCCAGATAATATCTCCAACATTATACTGCTCAATGGTTCGTAAATATTCTTTTTCATTACAACCGCCAATTAAATAAATATTTCCGGCAAAGGAGGCAGCACCAAAAAAAGCCCGCGGATCAATCGTTCCTTGTTTGGGAACCCATTTTTGGGTGTCAGGGTCATATTCTTCTACGATGTTTAGATAGTTATTTCCATCATGGCCGCCAATCGCATATATTCTACCGTTTAACTCTGCTGCCGAAAGACCATATCTACCTTTCGGTAAATTTGTCGCCACCGCCCACTTATTAGAAATAGGATCATATACTTCAACAGATGAAAGAATATCTTCATTTCGTCCGCCAATGACATAAATCAATCCATTATGAACAGCAATCCCGAACTCACTTCTTGGTGTTGCCATTGAAGCCCTCATACGCCAAGTATCCGTATAAGGATCATATTCTTCAACCGTATTTAGATACCCGTTGCTGTTTTGCCCGCCAATCGCGTATAATCTACCGTTTACAGCTACTACGCCTAGGCCCGCTCTAGCCGTTTGCATACTAGCTCCGGTTGTCCAAGTACCGTTATAGTAGTTATTAGTTTGGAAAATTTCTACTGCATTCAAATAGTTAGTTCCATCATATCCACCGATTACATAAACCTTACCGTTGACATAAGCTGTCCCTAAGTCTTTTCTGCTTAAAGTCATCTGAGTTGTACACCATAATCGACCTTCTCGATATATATCCACTCCGTTAAGATAACCGTTCTCGTTGTAACCGCCAATGGCTAAGAGTTTAGAATCTGTTGCCACAACACCAAGCCCTTTTCTAGAAGAAGCTTTATCGCTTTCTATAGAAACGCTGTCATAGGTAGGATCATATTCTTCAACGGTCTTCAGTAGAATATTACTTGTTTCATATCTTATTCCCCCAATAGCATATATTTTTCCATTGACCGAACCTACCCCCAAATTCCCTCTGGTGGTGGGCAGCGTACTTTTTTGCGCCCAAAGATTATTAATGGGGTCAAACTCTTCATTAAAATCCAGATAATTATTCGTGCCGTTCGTACCACCCATTACATAAATTTTATGATTAACAACCGCCGCACCGGCTCCGGCTCTTATGGAAGGCATATTCGCTTTGACACTCCAAATGTTGGTTGCCGGATCGTATTCTTCCACTTTATTCAAATAACCGCCGTTATACCCCCCAATAGCATAGAGCTTGCCATATGCTACAACTAAGGTCAGCATAGACCTAGCAGTCGGCATACTGGCTTTCGTTGTCCAGCTATTTGTTAACGGATCGTATTCCTCTACCTTATTCAAATAACTGCCGTTATACCCCCCAATGGCATATATTTTCCCGTTCACCGCAGCTATACCTAAATATCTTCTCGCTGTAGGCATATTGGCTTTAGCACTCCAAGTATTGGTAGACAGATCATACTCTTCTATGGTATTCAAATAACTGCTGCCATTATAGCCGCCAATAGCATAAAGCTTCCCGTTTACCGCAGCTGCCCCTAACCCCTCCCTAGCCGTAAGCAAGTTAGCCTTCGCTGCCCAAGTGTTTGTAATACTATTGTATTCTTCTACTGTATTAAGGCAAGTACCGCCGTTGTTGCCTCCGACCGCATAGATTTTACCGTTTGCTGCAACTATCCCAAAATCTTTGCGTGCTGTACCCATATTTGCTTTAGTGTTCCAAGCTGTCGCGCCAAGATTATATTCCTCTACCAGATTACTTGCTGTTGCATTATCCGAAAGACCACCAAGCACATAAATTTTTCCACTGCAATCTGCAAGGCCAAATCTTGTTCTCTCCATAAGCAGACTGTGTTCCTTTGCCCAAGTATTTGTAGTTAGATCGTACTCTTCTACTATATCTAGGCTTCCATGACTGTCCCCGCCTACTGCATAAATCTTTCCGTTAGCCGTTATTGCTCCCAACTCCTGTCTGGCTGTTGGCAGACAGGCTTTTGTACTCCAGCTGTTTGTTACCGGATTATATTCTTCCACCGCATTTAACGGGGCATTATACCAGCCACCAATGGCATATATTTTTCCATTAGCCGCTACTGTGCTTAATCCCATTCTCGCAATAGACATACTAGTTTTAGTAGACCAAGTATTGGTTATGGGATTATATTCTTCCACGGTTTTAAATATAGAAGATCCGTTACTGCCGCCAATGGCATATATTTTTCCATTTACAGTTGCTGCTGACAATAGATATCTAGCCGTTGGCATACTAGCTTTCGTACTCCAGCTATTCGTTACCGGATCATATTCTTCCACGGTAGTAATAAATGTCGTCCCGCCAGTTGCTCCACCAATTATATAAATTTTTCCGTTTACCTGAGTAATCCCAAAGGATCTTCTGGCTGTTGGCATGTTAGCCTTACTTGTCCACGTATCCGTTGCCGGATCGTATTCTTCTACATTGTTTAAATATGTATTTCCGTTCGTTCCTCCAATGGCGTAAATTTTTCCATTGACGGCAATCGCCCCAACATCCCACCTTCCGGTTGGCATACTAGCCTTAAAGTTAGCAATATCCGCCGTGAGATTATATTCTTCCACTGTATTAAGCTGTGCCCCATATCCGTTGTTACCTGAACCACCGAGAACATAAATATTTCCATTGTAGCTGGCAACACCAAATGAGCCTCGGGGCTGAATCATATTTTCCTTATTTTTGCTTATCCAATTGTTGGTCAGGGGATCGTATTCCTCCAATGAATTCAGATATTCCGTCCCGTTATAGCCGCCAATGGCATAAACCTTGCCAAATAAAGATACTATCCCTAGCTTTTCCTTTCCCGCAGACATGCCTATTTTGCTTCGCCAGACGTTGTCTGTAGGATCATATTCTTCTACTGTATTTAGATAACTACCGTTATAGCCACCAACCGCATACAGCTTACCATTGGCTGCGGCTGCTCCCAGGTTTCGTCTGCCTGTAGGCATGTTTGTTTTTACAACCCATGTATCGGTAGCAAGATCGTATTCTTCTACTGTATTAAGATAAGCACTACCATTATAACCGCCTACCGCATAGATTTTACCATTAACCACGCTAACCGCTAAATATCCTCTGGCCGTTGGCATACTAGCCTTAGTAGTCCAGGTATTCGTTACAGAATCGTACATTTCAAGCGTATTTAAGTAGGTACTACCGGTATAGCCGCCAACAACATAAATCTTCCCATTTACCGCGGCCACACCGCTAAAACCCCTGGCTGTCGGCATACTAGCTTTAGCCGTCCAGGAGTTGTTAGCTGAATCATATTCTTCAACAGTATTTAAATAAGTACTCCCATTATAGCCGCCTATCGCATATAATTTACCGTTGACTGCAGCAGCACTAAGCCCCGTCCTGGCTGTAGCCATACTCTTCAATTGACTCCAGCTACTTAAGGGTAAACCATATTCCTCGTTAGTAGCTAAATAGCTACCATTATAGCCACCTATCGCATAGATTTTCCCGTTTACCGCGACAGCACCCAAACCTTCTCTTGCAGTGGAAAGATTATTTCTTTTCCCCCAGGTATCAACAAGCGGGTTATATTCCTCAACAATGTTTTGGTAAGAGCTGTTCCTTCCTCCTATCGCATAGATTTTCCCGTTTGCCACCGTTACACCAAATAATCTCCTAGGGGTAGGCATACTAGCTTTCATGTTCCAAGTGTTTGTTACAGGATCGTATTCTTCCACAGCATTTAGATAACTCCCGTTGTAACCACCAATCGCATAAATCTTGCTATTAATTTCCACGACACCTAGACCATACCTAGCAACTGCCATACTTGTCTTCGTGCTCCATTGATTATTAATTGGATCGTATATTTCTACGGTGTTTAAATTCCCATTACTGTTATAACCGCCAATCGCATAAATCTTTCCGTTAACAGCCGTAACACCTAAATACCCCCTGGCCGTAGGCATGCTGGCTTTCGTACTCCAAGTATTCGTAACCGGATTATATTCTTCAACATAACTCTTATATCCACCGTTATATCCACCAATCGCATAAATCTTGCCATTAACTGCTGCAACGCCAAGTCCATAGCGGGCATAACTCATACTGGCTTTTGTTGACCATGTATTAGTGGCTGGATCATACTCCTCTACTGTATTCTTATATGCACCATTATACCCGCCAATCGCATAAATCTTCCCGTTCAGCTCAACTACTCCCAGATATCTCCTCGGCGTTGACATACTGGCTCGAGTATTCCATTCATCAACAGAATATAAACTAAAATCTCCACCCTCTGACGATCCTATGCTTTCTTCTGCACTAATTTCTTCCTCTAAAACCTTTAATATGCCGTAATTATCATTAAGTGGCTCCTCCAATGCATTTGCACAATTAATTTTAGATGCTCTTTTTACTTTGCCATTCAATGAAGATAACCTATCGGAAGAATCCATAATTCTTGCTTTGACCTCAGCATGACTGGCCTCGGGAAACCTGCTGATAATTAACGCTGCTTCCCCGGAAACAAAAGCTGCTGCCATTGAGGTTCCCGCACTCTTCCCATAGTTATTTTCAGGTAAAGTACTCTCGATCTCACTGCCCGGGGCAGCTACATCTACGGAGTTCTCACCATAATTTGAAAATGTAGCTAAATGCCCATTTTTTTTGATCGCGGCAACAGCAATAACATTGCTATTCGATAACGAAGCAGGATAAACTGGATCAAGATCAATATCTTGATTGCTATTACCGGCCGCACAAACGAAGAGAAGTCCCGCTTCAGCTATTGCCTCCTGCAATGCGACGTTTTCACTGGTAGTTCCCCAACTACAGTTGACAATTTGCGCGCCCATCTGTTGAGCATACTCGATCGCGCTTATTATATCGCTGGTATAAGCCGTCCCATTTTGGAAAACCTGTAAGGGCATAATTTTTGCTTTTGGTGCTACTCCAACAATCCCTTTTTGGTTCCCTTTAGAAGCAGCAATAATTCCGGCGATATGCGTCCCATGCCATTCGTCATGCACTAGAGCAGGGTCATGCACTAAATTGCTTTTATTAACAAAATTCCAACCATTGACATCATCAATATACCCATTCTCATCGTCATCAAGACCATTTCCCGGAATTTCTGCGGCATTTACCCAGATATTATCCGAGAGGTCTTCATGCGTAATGTCAACTCCGGTGTCCAAAACCGCGACAATAACGCCTTTCCCTTCCGCGTTTTCCCAAGCATTAACGGCATCAATGCCCACGGCACTTACTTGATTCTTTTTGTCAGTATATTCATTGGGTTGTAGAGCCCATTGCTCGGCAAAATTAGGGTCATCTACCGGAGTAATCTCCTCGATAATTTCTTCGGTTATTTCGTCTTGTTCAGTCAAAAGGGCATCATCAAGTTCGGCATCATCGGTTGGCTCATTTTCCTCCGTATTTGAGTCTTTGACTGGTTCTTCTGTTAATTCATCCGCTGCATCTTCCTTTTGATCTTCAACAGCTTCATTCGTTGTTTCTTCATCTATAGGCTCCTCAACTAGAGGATCTTCATCTACTGATTCTCCAATTGTTCCTTTTTCAGATTCGTCGATAGGTTCCACTGCTGGTTGTTCGACTGGTGCTTCCCCTGGTCCTCCGATTGGTTGTTCATTATTCTTTTCCAATAAGTCTACTGCAGCTACAGTAACCTCATAATCTGGCTGAATATATTCAATATTTGAATCGTCCTTTTCTTGTTGGAAATACTTTTTGCAATCATTCTTATTTATTTTTTCAGTGGTAATAAGTAAATCATATTGTTTGTTTTTTGTTTGTATCCTTTTTTTAATCTTATTATTCTTTAATTTTTTCGCTGTTTCTTCTTTTTGTTTACTATCTTTGTATTTAATTATGAACCGATCTGTTTTTTCTTCTTCGGTAATTTCTATGTTTTCACTTTTATTCTCTTCGGAAAATTCGTCCACCTTTTCTTGACTGCGTAAATGATCGTCAACTATTTTATTTATTTCCTCTTGGGACAAAGTGCTTGCATTATTATTGACGTCCTCAGCAGCAGCATCCTCTTTAGATTGTTTTTCGTTACTATTGGTTAAATTGCTTGGTTCAATAACCGGCTTTGTCTGTTGTACAAACTCTTGAGTTTTACCACTTTCTGTAGCCTTTGCAAGGTCTGTCGGTATCGCAATGCCCAGACTAAATGTTAATAGCAATACAAGGGAAATAACCTTCTTAAATCCTGATTTCCTCATTTTTCTCCTCCTCAACACAATATTGCTCCAAAATCGTTCTTTTCCATTAAGCTATAGCTGGCTTCTTACTGTTCTAATTAAATTACCGTTATTATCGTACTGAAAATCAATTATTTCCCCTGACTGTAATTGCATATAGTCCAGCCTGTTCCGTTCATCATAAACATAAACAGTAGATGAATTAATAATTTGTGAATTAAGAGTTGTTACCAATCCTAACTCAACCCAACCTGTCTCAACATTGTCGCTGTTTTTAGCCTTACCTTTTAATTTATAAAAAGTATTGGGAGTAAGGTTGGTGATTGTATCCGAAAAATTACTTGTCCACTCGTTTTCTTTTACCAGTTCATCATTTGCATCAAAAGCGGCAATTCTATATAACGTACCACTGGGGTTTCCGTTAGCTCCCCAGATCGTCTCGATACTGTTGTCTGTTATTGTACCGAATGATCCCTGCGTTGGAGCATTTATGCTCCATAAACCCAATCCGTCCATGTTTATGGAACGTACCCGATAAGTAGGTAAACTGCCGGGACTGGATATTTGGTAGCTGTATGCTGTGTTCTTACCATTATTTATTGACGAACCATTAACCTCCACTTCATAATATACGGTACCACCAATAGCACTGTAGGAAAGATCTAGTGCCGTATCAGTCAAAAATGCTTCAACAGTAGGAGGATTGCCATAGAGCCCTAAAGGATAAGACGAGTTTAGTATCTTCATTCCATCCCCCAATTGACCATCCTCGTTAGATCCGCACGCCCACACTGTTCCGTCTTCCTTTAACGCTATACTATGAAAGTATCCACCAGCAATTGCCTTTACCCCGGTTAACCCGCTTACCTGCACCGGAATTAGGCTTTTTTCATACGTCCCATTTCCTAATTGTCCTTCCCAGTTAGATCCCCACACCCATACTGTTCCGTCTTCCTTTAACGCTAGACTATGTTCGAATCCACCAGCAATAGCTTTTACTCCGGTTAACCCACTTACCTGCACCGCAATTGGGCTATTGTCATCTGTGTCATCTCCTAATTGTCCTTCCCAGTTATATCCCCACGCCCATACTGTTCCGTCTTCCTTTAACGCTAGACTATGATTGCCTCCACCGGCAATAGCTTTTACCCCGGTTAACCCGCTTACCTGCACCGCAATTGGGCTTTCTTCATACGTACCATTTCCTAATTGTCCACCCCAGTTATATCCCCACGCCCACACTGTTCCGTCTTCCTTTAACGCTAGACTATGATTGCATCCTCCAGCCACTGCTTTTACCCCGGTTAACCCGCTTACCTGCACCGCAATTGGGCTTTCTTCATACGTACCATTTCCTAATTGTCCTTTGCGGTTAGATCCCCACACCCATACTGTTCCGTCTTCCTTTAACGCTAGACTATGATTACCTCCACCAGTTATTGCTTTTACTCCGGTTAACCCACTTACCTGCACCGGAATTGCGCTATCTTCATACGTTCCATTTCCTAATTGTCCATCCCGGTTTTCTCCCCACGCCCATACTGTTCCGTCTTCCTTTAACGCTAGACTATGAAAGTATCCACCAGCAATTGCCTTTACCCCAGTTAACCCGCTTACCTGCACCGGAATTGAGCTTTCTTCATCCGTTCCATTTCCTAATTCTCCGTCCCAGTTATATCCCCACGCCCATACTGTTCCGTCTTCCTTTAACGCTAGACTATGACTACCTCCACCGGCAATTGCTTTTCCCCCGGTTAACCCGCTTACCTGCACCGGAATTGGAATAGTGCCGCACGTTCCATTCCCTAATTGTCCGTCCTCGTTATCTCCCCACGCCCACACTGTCCCACTTTCCTTTAACGCTAAACTATGATGACCTCCAGTAGCAATTGCTTTTACTCCGGTTAACCCGCTTACCTGCACCGGAATTAGGCTTTCTTCATACGTCCCATTTCCTAATTGCCCTTTCCAGTTATCTCCCCACACCCATACTGTTCCATCTTCCTTTAACGCTAGACTATGATAATCTCCACTATCAATTGCTGTTACTCCAATCAACCCACTTGCCTGCACCGGAATTGCGCTTTCGTCATCCGTTCCATCTCCTAATTGTCCAAGCCAATTAGCTCCCCACGCCCATACTGTTCCATCTCCCTTTAACGCTAGACTATGACAAACTCCTCCATCAATTGCTTTTACCCCAGATAACCCGCTTACCTGCACCGGAATTGCGCTATCTTCATACGTTCCATTTCCTAATTGTCCATCACAGTTTTCTCCCCACGCCCACACTGTTCCATCTTCCTTTAACGCTAGACTATGACAAACTCCTCCATCAATTGCTTTTACCCCAGATAACCCGCTTACCTGCACCGAAATTGCGCTATCTTCATACGTTCCATTTCCTAATTGTCCTTTGCGGTTAGATCCCCACGCCCACACTGTTCCATCTTCCTTTAACGCTAGACTATGTTCGTATCCACCAGCAATAGCTTTTACTCCAGTTAACCCGCTTATCTGCACCGGAATTGCGCTATCTTCATACGTTCCATTTCCTAATTGTCCTTTGCGGTTAGATCCCCACGCCCACACTGTTCCATCTTCCTTTAACGCTAAACTATGATAACCTCCACCGGCAATTGCCTTTACTCCAGTTAACTCGCTTACCTGCACCGGAATTGTTTTGTTATCAAATGTCCCATCCCCTAATTGTCCATAAAAATTATCTCCCCATGCCCACACTGTTCCATCTTCCTTTAACGCTAAACTATGATATCTTCCACCCACAACATTCTTTACATTGAGCAACCCTTTTGACGATGCCTCGAACAAAGCAAAACTATCCACGCCCGAAGTAACGCTTGCTTTAACAGCATCATTTGAATGCGATGCAACACTAACATTGATTAATTTATTGTTACCACTTTTATTCACTGCATTCGTACAATTCACTTTATTGCTTTGATGTATCTTCCCTTTCAAAGAAGATAATCTATCACAGTAACCTACTATTCGCCCCTTAATATCAGCCGCCTTTAAGTTTTTATCCATGCCTAATAATAAAGCTGCTTCGCCCGACACAAAAGCCGCCGCCATAGATGTCCCGCTCATATTGGCATAGCTGTTCCCCGGAATTGTGCTGATAATTTTTTCTCCCGGTGCAGCAACATCAACTGCCGATGCTCCATAATTGGAAAACGCCGATAAAATGCCATTTCTATTTAATGATGCAACGGAAATAATATTTTTACCTGCGAAGGAAGCTGGATAAACCGGGCTGTTTTCCAGATTTACTCCGCTGTTGCCAGTAGCACAAACGAAAAGCATCTTACTGTTTTCTATCGCTTCTTTCAAGGCAGGGTTATCCATGGTACTGCCCCAACTGGCGTTCACAATCCGGGCTCCCATTTTTTCCGCATACTCTATGGCTGCAATAATCTCGCTGGTATAGGCCGTGCCATCTTTAAACACCTTCAAAGGCATGATTTTTGCCTTAGGTGCTGTCCCGGCCACACCCTTTCCGTTGTCCTTTTCGGCCGCAATGATCCCGGCCACATGGGTGCCATGTTTTTCCGCATTGAGATTATCCTTATTAAAAACAAGATTATTCCCGTCAGAAAAATTCCAACCATACACATCGTCCACATAACCGTTACCATCATCATCAAGGCCATTATCAGGTATTTCTCCGGTATTTTCCCAAATGTTCCCCACAAGATCTTCATGAGTTACATCGATACCGGTATCAATTACAGCAACAAGAACCCCTTCACCATTTGTCTTCTCCCAAGCCCCCTTAACTGCGGCATCACAAACATATTCCTGCTGCACCGTTCTATTACGTCCTCTCTCCCTTAATAAAGGCTCGTGAGCCAGCTCAAAGAGTATTTCCGGAGGAATGTCACACATTACCTTCTTACTCATCAGCCTTGCTCTTAACTCCTTCGGCGGGGTATTTCTGATTATCTCTATAAGCTCGGGATGCCTCTCCATGGTGTCTCTTAAATGAGGCGGAAGTCTATGCCGGGCTTCGTCCCGTAGGAATTCCTCATCCTGTGCTGATTCCGGTAAATTATTTTCAAGCCCCCACTGGCTTGCATAATACTGATCATTTGAGAAACAGCTTAATTGATAGTCGGGTTGAATATATTCTATATCAATCGTCTTGTCTTTGACCGCAAGCGCATCAAGAAAATCCTTAGTCTTCAGCTTCTGGTTTAGTACTATCCTTTGATAGTTTGGTCCCTTCCTGCCATTGATTTTCTCTACCGAGAACAACTTGTCCTTTAACAGTTCCTGATACTGTTTTTTTGTTTTTTCTCCTTCATTACCTTTACTCTCTTTATACTTAATAATAAATCTGTCGGTTTCGTACCCTTCCTGCCCGATCATTTCAGGCTGCCCATGTTCTTTTTCAATACCCAATAATTTTGTGCCGGATGCACTTGCCTGAAATGCGAATGTAGAGTTAGTACATAGAAAAATCATTAATAATATTGTCATCGTGATTTTTTTGAATTTTTCACTTCTCCTCATTTGTAAAATACCCCCTATTTTTTATTCCTATTTTTTCATCTTATTTTACACATTTTAATCATATTTTACCGTATTAGGTATTGCAAGAAATTTCGTTCGTCACTTTCCGACAAAAATTGCGGTAGTCCAAGACCCGCATCACTTGGACTACCGCAAAGCATAGAAACATTTTTTATTGGTTTAATTTGTAAAGTCTACCTTATTCTTTTACGCAAAGCTCTCGGCTTTTGCAATATTTCGCTCCAAATAACCGCCTGCTGCATATTCATTCCCGCAAAACCAAACTGCTTAATTGGGGACGAGACTACTACCGGTTCTTCCTTTGTAACTAAATGAAGAAGCGGTTGTTCCTCCAGGCTTCTTCCCTCCATGCTTTCATAGTTTTCCAGGCTTTCATAGGTTTCCATGGTTTCTTGTTCTGCTACGTTCTCAATGTTTTCCAAGGTCTCGTAATTTTCCATGGTACCGTTACTCTTCATGGTCTCGTAACTTTCCCAGTACTCAGGTTCTTCCTCCTCTTCCTGAGTATAGGGGAAATCAAAATATGGTCTTGGCTGTTCGGTGCTACTGGGAGAAGGTTGCTTTTCCATGCCCCGTTTACGATCTGCATTAGCACGTGCCACCACAAAAAGAATAAAGATAATAATCCCAATTAAATCTTCCAAAGGGGCTTCCCCCCTTTCTTTTATCTATTAGCCCTAATACCGCTTATTTGATCGGTTCCTGACCGTTTTGCCCCGTTCCCTTGGCAATGGATTCCCTCATGCTGGTATCCGCAAGCACATTTTGCAATTGATAATAATCCATAACACCCAATTTGCCTTCCCGCAAGGCTTGCGCCATCGCCTGAGGTACTTCTGCCTCGGCTTCCACAACCTTCGCCCTCATTTCCTGCACAGAGGCTTTCATTTCCTGTTCACGAGCCACGGCCAGAGCACGACGTTCCTCCGCTTTCGCCTGAGCGATCCGCTTATCGGCCTCGGCCTGATCCGTCTGTAACTGGGCTCCGATATTCCGTCCGACATCAACATCCGCAATATCTATGGACAAAATCTCAAAAGCCGTCCCGGCATCCAAACCCTTATTCAGCACCGTACGAGAAATCAAATCCGGATTTTCCAAGACAACTTTATGCGTATCTGAACTACCTACCGTTGTAACAATCCCTTCCCCGACACGGGCAATAATTGTTGCTTCTCCGGCGCCCCCTACCAGACGGTCTATATTAGCCCTTACGGTAACTTTCGCCTTAGCTCTCACTTCAATCCCGTTTTTAGCCATGGCGGAAACAACCGGAGTCTCAATCACCTGAGGATTAACACTCATTTGTACAGCTTCCAACACATTACGACCGGCTAAATCAATCGCCGCCGCACGTTCAAAAGGCAAGGGGATATTCGCTCTTTCCGCCGCTATCAAAGCATTAACTACCCGGTCAACATTACCACCGGCCAGGAAATGTGCTTCCAATTGATTCGTACTGACCTCAATTCCGGCCTTATCCGCCTTAATTAAGCTGTTGACAATCAGCGAAGGAGGCACCCGTCTAAACCGCATTCCAACCAAAGTAAAAATCCCGATACGTACTCCCGCCGCTAATGCGGAAATCCACAAACCCAGAGGAATAAAGCTAAAAAGCACCGCCAAAAAAGTAAAAATGATTGCAATCATGATGACAAGCGTAATAAATGGTCCCACTTAAAACTACCTCCTTTTTATTTTGGTTTAATTTTATTTAATTTGTTTCGCGTTTTTCACGCACAATCAACCTTATCCCTTCAGCCCCAATTACCTCCACCCGTTCTCCTTTTTGAATGAAACCGCCATCGGTCACCACATCAAGTCTGGTTCCATCTTCAAGAAGAACCGTCCCGGCCGGTCTGAGAATCGTAAGGGCTTCCCCCTGTTTGCCAATATACCTGTTAAAGTCCTCTTTTTGGGGGATGTAACCGGCCTCTTTGTTATATTTCGTGCCCAAAACCAACCGATCCCAAAACCTTCTTTTCGTCAATACCTTAAAGCTAAGCAATACCAAAATAATTGTCCCCACAATCGCCATAACTAAAGAGGCTATCCCCGCCTCCCAGCTCGGAGCAGCCAGTACAATTCCCACAATAATACTAATTATTCCCCCTAACCCCGGTAATCCAAATCCGGGTACAAGTGCTTCTATCCCCAAAAGGATGATCCCCAGCAAGAAAAGCAGAATCGCTTCCCAACCACTAAAGCCCGCTAAAAGATGCCCCCCAAAATAAAGAGCTAAAGAAGCAATCCCCAAAAACCCCGCAAGACCAAACCCTATCGTAAAAATCTCAATAATAATCCCCGCAATACCTATTGTCAAAAGGAGAGAAGCCATATATGGATTTGTTACTATCCGGGTCAATTTTTCGGCTACCGTCGGCTTCGCCTCAACCGCTTCTGCTTCATCTAATTTCAGTACCTGTAACAATTCTGCCCGATCCTTTACAATATAATCGGCATAACCGTGCTCCTTCGCCTGCTGATAAGTAAAGGTCAATAACTTGCCTTTTTCTACCACTCCGGGAATCTCAATATCCCGGTCGGCCATAGCCATCGCAATTTCTCTGTCTCTCCCGTTTTTTTCAGCCGTAGTACCCATTTCTGCCGCCCAATAAGAGACGAACTTTTCATCAACCCTCTCGCCGCTGCTTAACCGCGGTTCCGCATCCCCTATTGTTGAACCGGGTATCATGGCTATTTGCGGACAAGCTAAGGTAATATAAGCTCCTGCCGAAATCGCCCCACCCTTCACCAACGCTATAGTAGGAATCGTGCTGTTATTAATCACTTTTTTGATTTTTTCAGCGGCATCAACCCGCCCACCGGGGGTATCCACCTCCAAAATAATTAACTTTGCTTTAAGACTTTCCGCTTCCTGATAACTTCTTTCCATAAAACTGGCTAAACCCGGATCTATCGTTTTTTGGACAGGTATAACATATACCTTTGAAGAAGTTGCCGCTAATAAATTAAACGCACAGAAAAGCAAAATTAAGCAAACTAACAAGCCTTTTAAAAAAATCTTCTTTTTCATTTTCCACCCCGTTAGTAATTATTGAACTACTATTTTTTTAGTTTAACATATTCTCATTATAAAAACCATTCTTTTAGCTCTTGCCAACCATGAAAATTTTTTATATAATAAGAAAAGTTTGTAAATAAGCTTTTAGGTAATAATTTCCAAAATAATTAGGAGGTTTAAATTTATTGTGTTTAAAAAAATCAAAATACCGCTGCTGATTTTTGTATATACTGCGGTAGTTCTTGCAGCGTTATTCTGTATCTGCACGCTGTATCAAGAAAATGCTTGTTTAAAACAGGACTTGCAAAAAAGCCAAGAAGAAGCAACCCAATTAAAAGAGGAACTGATAAAAATCAATAGATTCTCGGAAATCTATCAAACATCCCCACAAATTGTAGCCGTTGTGCTACGGGAAAGTGAAAAATATGAGATTACACCCACAATCATGTTAGAATTAATTAAAACGGAAAGTGATTTTAATCCTCGGGCAGTCAGTAAATTCGGCGCCAGAGGATTATGCCAAATCAGACCTGTTACCGCTAAAGAATTATCGCAGGAGTTAAAGGTTAGCTACGGTGAAAACCATCTCTTTGACACTAATTATAACATTTCTCTCGGTACATATTATCTTGCTAAATTATTACATAGCAACAACGGGGACTACCATCGGGCTTTAACAGCTTATAACCGCGGTCCAAGGGGTTTGGAAATTTATATGAAAAATAAAGGAACATCTGTTAGTAGATACTCGCAAAGAATTAAGAGCAAAAGTCGGCAACTTGCTTTACAAATCGCCGGTTAACTAAATAAATACATAAAAACAGCTCGGTTAATACCGAGCTGTTACTGTTAATACTGCTAAGCAAAACTCCCTTGCTTACTCCTATTTGAACTTCCTTTTCCTGGCTGCTTCGGACTTCTTTTTTTTCTTCACACTTGGCTTCTCATAATGTTCATGTTTTCTAAACTCGGCAAGAACACCAGACTTCTGACAAGTACGCTTGAAGCGGCGGAGTGCACTATCAAGAGTTTCGTTTTTGCCTACTCTCACTTCGCTCATTCATTTTTCCCTCCCTCCACTACGACCGTCTTGCTAAAAAAATTGCTACGTAGCTTGCTGTAAAATAACTGGGAACAAGGCTAAAATACACATCTAATATTATACTTCAATAGCAGAAGGGGGTCAAGAATTAACCTGGCGGCCAGAGCATTTTTCTTCCACCTAATAGGTGAAAGTGAAGGTGACCGACTTCTTGTCCCCCATCGCTGCCACAATTATTTACTACCCGATAACCATGCTCCAAGTTTAGATCTTGGGCAATTTTACGAATCTTCCCATGTAAATACCCCACTAAAGCTAACTGCTCTTCCTTTAGCTTCGCTAAACTTTCTATATGTTCTTTAGGAATAACCAAAACATGTACGGGAGCAGCCGGGTTTATATCATAAAAAGCCAAGATACTGTCATCTTCATAAACTTTCTTACTCGGGATTTCACCCTTTACTATCTTACAAAAAAGACATTCCTTCATTACTTTACACCCCCTTTATCTCTATTTTAACTGGAAAACCTGTCCAAGACAATGCTTTCCCGTAAATTCCTGCAAAATAACCGGAACAATTTCACCCCTGGGCAATTCTCTGCGAAGCTGTGCCGAATCAAAACGGACTTTGAGATAATTAGCACTACTTCCTTCCCAGGTAAACTCATCGATCTGTTCTTCCACCAAGACCTCCACAACACGATACAAAAACCTCTTAACATAGCGTTCTTCTAACTTTTCCCCCAGTTGAATTAATTTTCTACTGCGCGCTTCCTTTATCTGCGGAGAAACTTGAGCAGGAAATTGGGCGGCCGGTGTACCCCTGCGGGGAGAATATTTAAAAACATGCAGTCTACTAAAACCAACAGTCTCCACAAATTGTAAATACTCCTGAAAATGTTCCTCGTTCTCCCCCGGGAAACCCACCATTACATCGGTGGTAATCGCGATATCCGGGACTGCTTTGCGAACCTCTGTAATTACCTTGAAATACTCACCCGTGGTATAAGGTCGTTTCATCGCCTTGAGAATTTCGTCATGCCCACTCTGGAGCGGTAAATGCAAATGCGGGCAAAAATTAGCATAATCCTTTAGTAATCTTAATAATTCCGAATTAACCTCGGTCGGTTCTAAAGAGCTCAAACGCCACCGTGCCTCGGGATAAAGGATCAGCAATTTTTGTAATAGCACTTCTAAGTTCTGTCCCTTTCCCAAATCCTGCCCATAGGTTCCTAAATGAATCCCTGTCAGGATAATCTCTTTAAAGCCAAGTTGTACAAGCTTTTCGGCTTCCTCCAGGGTGTTTTGCAAAGAACGGCTGCGTACTGGCCCGCGAGCATAGGGAATAATACAATATGAGCAAAACTGATTGCAGCCTTCCTGCACCTTAAGATAGGCCCGCGCCCTTTGGATGTTTTTCTCAACCTTAATTTCCGTAAACTCTTTTAAATCCTGATACTTTCGTACAACTACACGCGGTCCTGGCGTTATTTTCTCACCTTCACCTACCTGTAACTCCTTAGTTATATGAGGCTTCTTAGCTGCTTGTAATTTCTTCTTTACTTGAGATTCCTTAGTCTGGTGAAGTTCTTCCTCCTTAGAAAATTCTTCTACCAGGTCTACTAAACGGGCTTTCTCGTTCGTCCCTACAATCAGACTTACTCCCGGTATCTTCTGAACCGTCTCTGCATCCGTCTGCGCATAACACCCGGTTACCACTACTTTGGCCTGAGGATTAGTCTTCACCGCCCGCCTGATCATCTGGCGCGATTTTCGATCAGCCAAATGAGTAACAGTACAAGTGTTAATCACATACAAATCGGCCTCTTTCTCAAAATCTACTATCTCATAACCCTTTTCCCGAAAAAGAGCGGAAAGAGCCTCTGTTTCATTCTGATTTACTTTACAACCTAAGGTATGAAACGCAACCCGCCGTCGCCTCGCTGCCGCTTTATTCATTATCCTAAGTCCCCCCAAGCAAACATTACTACCGCTAGGGCAGCAAGTCCAGCTGTCTCCGTTCGTAAAATCCGAGGCCCCAAAGTTAAGGGGATACCCCCATAATTCTTCATCTGATCAACTTCTTCTGCGGCTAAACCGCCTTCCGGCCCAATTACCAGATACACAGGCACAGGTACGGAACCAAATTTAGATTCAGATTCAGAAAGGAATCCGGATGCTGACCTAATCACAGGAGAAAGCGGTTGTGCTGTTAATACCTCTTTGATCGAAACCCCGCCTTCTTCCCAGGGTACAAAAAGATGCCGCTCTTGCGGTAAACCGGTCAAAAAATTTGTAATACTACAGGGAGACAACACCTCCGGCACCAACGCCCGGCGGCATTGTTTAGCAGCTTCTACCGCCACCTTCTGCCAGCGTTTCCGACGCTCTTCCTCTTTTTTACCTTCCAACTTAACTACACAACGCTGTGTTTTGAGAGGAATAATCCCGCGTACCCCTAACTCCGTAGCCTTTTGGATAATCATCTCCATCTTTTCCCCTTTAGGAATCCCTTGCACAAGCCATACCTCTAAAGGACTTTCCCGAGATAGAAAAAGAGGTTCCCCTATCTCAACAAGTGCTTCCTCCTTGCCCACCGTCAAGATGTTGCCCAAATATTCCCGACCTTCTCCGTCAAAAATGGTCACCGCATCTCCTGACGTTAAGCGCAACACCTTAGAAAGATGCCTAAATTCTTCTCCCTTGATTACCGCTTGATGATTCTTTATATCTTCTTTCCACACAAAAAATCTATGCATACATCCACTTCCTACTTACCGCTTAATGCTTAATAATTTTCCTGAATTTCATCTTACCTTATTTTAATCGCCAAACCTGAGCAACCCACTCCTCCTTGCTTCGTTCCTCTAAAAGTTCAAACCCTGCTGCTTGTGCGGTCTGCCTCACTTCCGCCTGCCGCTCCTCAATAATTCCGGAGGCAAGGAAAAGGCCCCCGGTTCTCAACCGGGCTTGTACCTGTGGGAGCAACTTGAGAATGATATCGGCAATAATATTAGCTGCGATGAAATCCGCCTTCCCCTCTACTCCGTCCAGCAAATCATTTTGCTTCACCGTTACAAGCTGTTCTAACCCATTATGAGCAATATTTTCTCCGGCTACCCTGACCGCTACCTGATCATAATCCAAAGCTAAAACTGATTGTGCCCCTATCGATGCCGCCATCATTGCCAAAATACCCGTACCTGTTCCCACGTCATAAACCCGATCACCCGGTTGCAGATACTTTTCTAAAAAAGCCGCACACATTGCCGTCGTAATATGCGTTCCCGTCCCAAAAGCCATGCCGGGATCCATTTCCAGGACAATTTCCCCTTCTCCGGCCTGATAACTTTCCCAGGAAGGCTTAATTACTATTTTGTTTCCCAGCTTGAAAGGTTTAAAATAAGCTTTCCAAGAATTCGCCCAGTCTTCTTCCTGCACAGTAGCCAGCGTAATAGTCCCCGGAGCTTGACCCAGGCGCGCCATGATTTCCTCAATCCCTCTTTTTAATTCCTCCAGCTTTGGCGGTAACTCTTCATTTACAGGCAAATAGCCTTTGACCACCGGAAAAGAACGTTGCAACATTTCTTCCGGGAATTCAAAGGCATCCCATTTACCTTCATTTATCTTGGTCTTTAACAGGGCGGAATCTTCGATAACCACCCCACCCGAACCTACCTGATAAAAACATTGCGCCACTGCTTCTACCGCATCAGGTACCGTAATTACAGTGATCTCTTGCCATTCCATAAGCTTATTCTCCCATTCCTTTCAGGCTATCCCAGAGCTTTTCCAAAAGCCCTTTATCCCTTCCTTTTCCCCTGGAATGATAATTGCTTTTATCCGTACTGCCATCAAACTGACGTAGCACTTGTTTCTGTTCCTCACTAAGCTTCGTCGGTGTCACTACAATAACCCTAATATGTTGATCGCCCCGTCCGCTCCCCCGTAAATAAGGAATCCCTTGTCCTCTTAACCTCAATACCGTATGGGTCTGTGTTCCCTCCGGTATTTTCAAAGTAGCGTTTCCTTCCAAGGTGGGTACCTGAACCTCCGCACCCAAAGTAGCCTGCACAAAGGTCACAGGAAATTCCATATAGATGTCATTGCCCCGTCTTTCGAAAATCTTATGGGGTCTCACTTCGATAAAAACATATAAATCACCTGTCGCTCCCCCGCGTGTTCCCGGCTCGCCTTCCCCCGACAAACGGATCCGAGAGCCATTGTCAATACCTGCCGGTATCTTAATATGCAGCTTCCGGTTCTTCCGTATTTTTCCTCTGCCGTGGCATTCTGAACAAGGGTTAGCAATCGTTTTTCCTTCCCCGCCACATTCAGGACATGTTTTAATAGTCTGGAACTGCCCCAAAGGTGTTCGCTGCGTAATCCGGATCTGCCCTGTCCCCTGACATTTTGCACAAGTGGTAGGACTTGTTCCCGGTTTAGCCCCGCTGCCATGGCAAGTAGGACAGTTTTCCAGGCGCGGCAATTCTAAGTCTTTTTCTACGCCAAAAGCCGCCTCTTCAAAAGATAATCCTAGATCATACCTTAAATCAGCACCCTGCTGAGGACCTTTTGCTCGTGTCGACGTTCCTCCCCCGAAAAACATATCAAAAATATCACCAAAGCCGCCGAAGTCCGCCGTATTTTCCCCAAATCCGCCAAAACCACCGAAGCCGCCGCCAAAGCCGTTCGGATCAATACCGTCATGACCTAATTGATCATATCTTTGCCGTTTTTCCGAGTCACTCAAAACCTCATAAGCTTCATTTACTTCTTTGAATTTCTCTTCGGCAGCTTTATTACCGGGGTTTACATCGGGATGATATTGACGAGCTAATTTACGAAAAGCTTTTTTAATTTCTGCCTCCCCGGCGTTTTTTTCCACGCCGAGAACCTCATAATAATCTCTTTTTGCCACGATGTCACCTCACTCTCCCCACCAGACACTACATAAGTATTCTAAACATTTGAACCGGCTTCCGGTATTAGCTTTTTCCGGAAGCCGCGTTCTTCAGGTTCTTTATTCAAGATTACCTTGCCTTTTTTAGTCCTTCTTTAGTTTTTCCCTTGGTTATTGTCATCCTTCACTTCATAATCAGCATCCACAATATTTTCTTCTTCGTCCGCTTGCCCGGAAGTAGCACCGGCTCCGGCTCCGGCTCCGCCTTGGTTAGTCTGACCGGTTTCTGCTCCCGGCTGAGCCTGTTGCTGATACATCCGTGAGGTTAAACCATATAAAGCCTGCGTTAATTCTTCCGTCTTACTCTTGATCTCTTCGGTATTACCGCTTTCCACGGCTTTTTGCAAAGCTTCTTGCGCTTGACCGATCTTTTCCTTATCTTCCTGAGTAGCTTTGTCGCCGGCTTCTTTTAAGGTTTTTTCCGTCTGATAAAGAAGATTATCGGCCTGATTCTTAATTTCTACTTCTTCTTTCCGTTTTTGATCTTCGGCTGCATTCTTTTCTGCTTCTTTGACCATCTGGTCTATTTCATCTTTACTTAAACCGGAAGAAGAGGTGATCGTAATTTTTTGTTCTTTTCCGGTGCCCAAATCCTTAGCCGAAACATTGACGATGCCATTTGCATCAATATCAAATTTAACTTCAATCTGCGGAATACCTCTCGGTGCCGGAGGAATACCCGTAAGTTGGAAACGTCCCAGCGTCTTGTTGTAGGCAGCCATTTCCCTTTCCCCCTGCAGTACATGAATCTCTACCGAGGTCTGGTTATCAGCGGCCGTAGAAAAGATTTGACTCTTCGAAGTAGGAATGGTCATATTCCTTTCAATGAGCTTTGTCGAAACACCACCCAATGTCTCAATCCCCAAGGAGAGAGGTGTAACATCCAGCAGCAAGACATCTTTCACATCGCCTGCCAAAACCCCGCCCTGGATAGCGGCTCCAACGGCTACACATTCATCAGGATTAATACCTTTAAAAGGTTCCTTGCCCAGGAGATTTTTAATCGCTTCCTGCACAGCCGGTATCCGAGTAGAACCCCCTACCAATAAAACCTTATCAATATCTTGCGCCTTAAGATTAGCATCCTGCAAAGCTTGACGAGTAGGTCCCATGGTCGCTTCCACCAAGTCTGCCGTTAATTCATTGAATTTGGCCCTGGTCAGATTTAAATCAAGATGAGCCGGTCCTTCTGCCGTAGCAGTGATAAAAGGCAAATTAATATTAGTAGTCATCAGCGAGGAAAGCTCGTGTTTAGCTTTTTCCGCCGCCTCTCTCAGGCGTTGCATCGCCATCCGGTCATTTTTTAACTCTATCCCTGTTTGTTTTTTAAACTCCTCGTTCATCCAATTAACGATGCGCATATCAAAGTCATCACCGCCCAAACGGTTATTACCGCTGGTAGCTTTAACTTCGAATACCCCATCACCCAGTTCCAAGATTGAAACATCGAAGGTTCCTCCTCCCAGGTCAAAAACGAGGATCGTCCGATCTTCCTCTTTTTCAATTCCATAGGCTAAGGCTGCTGCCGTAGGTTCGTTAATGATACGTAATACCTCTAGTCCGGCAATCGTTCCCGCATCTTTAGTTGCTTGACGCTGTGAATCATTAAAATAAGCCGGAACAGTAATCACGGCCTGGGTTACTTGAGTTCCCAAATAACTTTCTGCATCTGCTTTCAATTTTTGCAAAATCATCGCCGAAATTTGCTGAGGAGTATATTCTTTATCCCCAATCTGCACTTTATAATTGGAGCCCATCTCTCTTTTAATGGATTGAATTGTCCGTTCCGAATTAGTAACGGCCTGCCTTTTGGCTACTTGCCCTACCAATCTTTCATCTGTTTTAGAAAAAGCCACCACCGAAGGAGTAGTTCTATTTCCTTCAGAGTTAGCAATAACTACTGACTCTCCTCCTTCCATACAAGCCACACAAGAGTTGGTCGTTCCTAAATCAATACCAATTACTTTTCCCATTTTTCTTTTTCCTCCTTGCCAATTAAAAAAATTTGTCAATTAATTTTAAAAATCTTTAACTGTTTTTAGCTACTTTAACCATTGATGCTCTAAGTACCTTTTCTTTAAAACGATATCCTTTCCGCATTTCCTCCACAATCTGATTATCCATCATCTCGTCTTCTGCCGGAACCTGCATCACAGCCTCATGAAAAAGCGGATCGAAATTTTCGCCAACAGCTTGAATAGGCTCCAATCCTTCGTTTTGTAATATTTCTTTCAGCTGCTTTACGATCATACTGATTCCCGAGAAAATCTTTTTTACTTCTTCATTCTGTTGCTCTAAAGAATCCATGGCTAAATCAAAATTATCAAGAACCGGAAGAAGTTTTTCCACAAGACCCATACAAGAATACTGAAACCATTCTTCCTTCTCCTTGTTTACCCTTTTACGATAATTGTCAAAATCGGCGTGAATTCTCAGCAGTCGTTCCTTTGCTTCAGCTAATTCCTCACCCCCATTTTCTGATCCTTCCTCCACAGAACTATCTTGCTTTAACTCTTCTTTCAACTCTACTTCTTTTGAATTTTCCTCTTTTAAGTTTACTTCTTTTAAATTTTCTTCCTGCATTACTGTCTTCACCCCTATGCTTATTCTTCTCTTTGGGAAATGTTTGCTGAACCTCGCTCCTTCTTCTTAATAATCGTATCAATACGTAAAACTGCTTCTGCTACCTCTCCGGCAGCTTTGAGGGCATGCTTTTTCACTAAAACGGGATCATAAATACCCATTTCCAGCATATCGGCAATTTCCCCGCTATCACAATTAATCCCCAAGGAATCCTTCCCTTTTTCCGCCTGTGCCGCCATAATATTTCCTAACTTCTCCAAGGGGTTAAAACCGGCATTTAAAACAATTTGCGCAAAAGGCTGTTTTAAAGCTTCTACCACACAATCTACCCCATAAACAGCCATCCCCCTGGCTTCCTGACGGAAGCCGCTTATCTGACAGGCAATCGCCAATTCCATCGCACCGCCTCCAGCCACAATACCGTCTTTTACAGCCGCCTGTACCGCCGCCGCCGCATCCTTGGCAATGCGTTCTCTCTCTCCCACAACCTCTTCAGTAGAAGCCCCTACCAAAACAGTAGCTTGGGCTTTACCCTTTCCGCCCAGGATACAGACGTGCTTTAACTTTTCATCCAAATATACCGCTTCTGCCTCTCCTATCAACTGGACGAGTTCTTTCTCCTCTTTTTTCAAGCCTGTTCGTTTCAGCGGTTTTGCTCCGGTAAATTCGGCCGCCTGCCGTAATTGCTTATTAGGAACCCGTTGCAAAACCATGATTCCGGCATCCGTAAAAATCTCCTCTGCCTTATCATGGATTCCCCGATCTACTAAGACTAATCCCACCCCTAAACGGGTTAGTTTAGCTACATTTTGCCCAAATTCCTCCTGAAGCCTCATATAACGGGTGAAACCGGCTTCCGTTCCTAAAGCCTCATCCTCTATTTCCTCCGGCTCTAAAGCATCATCAATTACCGCCACTTTAACCTTGGTCAGCTTTTTAGGCATTTCGGGATTGACCGGTTCCTTCTCTATAATTACTCCTGAAACAACCTGATTTTCGGCCCCTTCTACCGCACGAATAATCTCTGCCAGCTTAAAAGAAGGATCTACTAATTTTTCTTTACCAATCAGCTGAGCAGCCCTCGTCACTAAATCGGCAATATCCACTTTCCCTCTCGCCGCTACTCTGGCTACTTCTTTCAGGGCAATATCATGAACCTCTTTTACCTGAATAGCTTTTTCCTCAAAGGCCTGTATGGCTTTAGTAATTCCCCAACGCATCCCTTCAATAACTTTGACCACAGGAACCCCTTTCCTAACCTGATTAACCCCTTCATTAACCAAGGCCCCCGCCAAAATTGTCGCCGTAGTAGTTCCATCCCCGATTTCTTCCTGCTGCGCCTTGGCAATATTAATCAACATCCTGGCCGCAGGATGATTTACATCCATTAATTCTAAAATCGTGACCCCATCATTGGTAATCACCACATCCCCAAACTGGTCTATCAGCATTGTATCCAGCCCCTTCGGACCCAGTGTTCCTTCTACCGCTTGGGCAATCACTTTGATGGCATTAGCATTGGTCATCAGTGCTGATAAACGTTCTTCTCCGGAATTTTGACTGCTTTGCTGATTTTTATTCATCATAATATCCTCCGGTAACAATATTTCTAACTTACTACAGCTTGCGTAATCCTTCTGCCAAGGCAGACGTTAAAAAATCCACAACGCTGACCGCCTTAGAATATTCCATCCGCGTAGGTCCAAGAACTCCTAAAGTTCCAATTACCTTTCCGTTTAGCTCATAAGTAGCTGTAATCAAACTACAATCCTTCATCCCCTCATGAGGGTTTTCTGTCCCGATTTTTACCGATATACCTAATTCCTGTCCCATCCCCAGGACTTCTTTCAAAGCTCTCTCCTCTTCTAGCAGCTCCAAAATTACCTTAACCTTTTCCACATCCTTAAACTCCGGCTGGTTTAAAATATTAAGAGCTCCTCCTAAGTATACCTTGCTTTCATACTCAACAGATAAAACATTTTCAACCAGCTCCATCACCTGGTTTAAGAGCCGTTTTTGATAATCAAGTTCATGATAAATAGCTTGGAAAACACCCGACTTCCATTGTTCCAAAGATAAACCCCGCAAATGAGCATTTAAAATAGCAGAGAGCCTCTCAAAATCTTCCCCTCTTAACGACAGAGAAAAATCCAAAGTACGATGTTCTACATGCCCATTATCCAAGACAATAACCAACACAACCTTATTGTTTTCCAGCGGTAATAACTGTACATGTCTTAACACATTTTTGCCATAAGTCGGAGCCATTACGATGGCCGTATAATTGGTTAGTTGAGATAAAAGCTTACTGGCTAATTGAATGAGAGATTCCGTTTCTTTAATTTTATCCAACAAAGTATCCTGAATATACTTCTTCACAGAATCTGCTAACGGTTTCCTTTCCATCAAACAATCAACATAATAGCGATATCCTAATTGTGAAGGGATCCTGCCCGCGGAGGTATAGGGCTGTTCAATCAATCCCAGCTCCTCTAAATCCGCCATTTCATTACGAATCGTTGCCGAACTCACTCCCAGTTTATATTTACGAGCAATGGTACGGGAGCCGACCGGATCACCGGTCGCAATGTAATCAAGGATGAGCGCCTGTAAAATTTGCTGCTTTCTTTCCTCCATTTTCAAGCTTCATCACCGCCTCCTTGTTAGCACTCCCCCTTCTTGAGTGCTAAAGTATTCCTCTTTTAAAATACCATTATGTGTTTTTTTTGTCAACACTACTTCTTTAAGTAGTACCCTTTCTTAAATCGAGGTCTTTCAAGAAAGAAACTCCTGCATTACCAGATTCGCGATATATAAGCCCTTACGGCTTAGTACTATTTGGGTTGACGTTTCCTCCAAAAGCCCTTGTGTAATTAATTTACCTAAAACTTCGCCATACTTATTTTCGATACTAAACCCGTATTTTTGCAAAAAATCCGCCTTGTTTACCCCTTCCCGCCTCCGCAAACCCAAAAACATCGTCTCGGCCATGCTCAGTTCTTCATTAATTAGTTCTTCTTCTATGATCGGTAACTTCCCTTGGCTAAGCTGCTCCTGATATCCCGACAACTCAGCTGTATTTTTGTAACGAACCCCCTGCAAAAAACCGGCTGCACCGGCTCCTAACCCTAAATACTCCTCATTCAGCCAATATAATTGATTATGAAAAGCTTCCTTCCCGGGTAAAGCGAAATTGCTGATTTCATAATGACGATATCCTTTGTTTTCCAAAAAATTAATCGCTTCCTCGTACATGAGAAAGGCTTCATCTTGGTCAAACTCTGCAAAGAGACCTTTTTGCAGTAATTGGCCAAAAGGAGTCTCTTTTTCTATATTAAGCTGATACAAGGAAAGATGTTCCGGCCTCAGCTCTGCGGCCTTACGTAAAGTTGTCCGCCACCCCGGCAAATCCTGACCCGGTAAGCCATACATTAAATCCAGATTAATATTCGTAAACCCCGCCTGTCGTGCCAGCTCATAAGTAGCATCTACTTCTCGGGGAGTATGAATCCGGCCCAAAACTTGTAAGTCACGGGAAGAAAAACTTTGCACCCCCAGAGAAAGTCTGTTGCAACCAACTTCTCTTAAACAAGTAAGTTTATCCGCATTTAAAGTGCCCGGATTAGCCTCAACCGTTACCTCTATCCCTTGCGGCAGCTGAAAAAGGTGGTGCAATATATTAAAAAGCCTAAAAAGCTGCCCACCTGTTAAACAAGTGGGCGTGCCGCCGCCAATATACAAACTTTTTCCGGTAACCTCGGCGAAACGCCGACGATAAATCTCGCCTTCTTTGGTCAAGGCTAAAAGATAAGCATTTTTTTCCTCTTCACTTCGTCCCGCATAGGAAACGAAATCACAATAATGACACTTAGCCCGGCAAAAGGGCAGATGTACATAAATGCCGACCGTTTTCATCTCTTTATCTCTATCTCTTTTCTATCTCTTTATCTCTTTATTTCTTTATCATTTCTCTGTCTCTCTGTCTCTAATCGTCTTCCAAACTTAAAACGGCCATAAAAGCCTCCTGGGGAATTTCTACGTTACCCACCTGCTTCATCCGTTTTTTTCCTTCTTTTTGTTTTTCGAGCAGCTTGCGCTTTCTAGAAATATCTCCTCCGTAGCATTTATCTATCACATTTTTGCGCAGTGCTTTCACCGATTCACGGGCAATCACCTTATTACCAATGGCCGCCTGAATAGGTACCTCAAACATCTGACGAGGGATCAAACCACGTAATTTTTCCACCAAGGCTCTTCCCCTGATATAGACCCGCTCCCGGTGCACAATAAAAGATAACGCATCGACAATTTCATTATTAATGAGCACATCCAATTTAATTAAGTCCGAAACCTGATAATCAACCAACTCATAATCCAAGGACGCATATCCTCTGGTGCGCGATTTTAATTGATCAAAAAAATCATAGATAATCTCACTTAAAGGCAACTCATACTTCAACATTACCCGACTCGTCGAAAGATAGTCCATTGTCACAAAGTTGCCCCTTTTCTCCTGAGACAACTCCATCACAGGCCCCACATAATCAGTAGGAACCATAATTGTGGCCCGCACATAAGGTTCGGAAATCTCTTCTATTTCTTGAAGCGGAGGAAGCTTAGTAGGGTTGTCCACCGTAATTGTTTCCCGGTTCGTCTTTAATACTTGATAGACTACACTGGGTGCGGTAGTCAAAATATCCAAGTTATATTCCCGCTCCAAACGTTCCTGAATAATCTCCATATGCAACAGCCCCAAAAAACCGCAACGAAAACCGAACCCTAACGCCACAGAGGTTTCCGGCTCATATTCCAGCGAAGCATCATTAAGTTTCAATTTTTCCAGCGCATCCCGCAAATTCTCATAATCACTGGTATCAATCGGGTAAAGTCCGCAATAAACCATCGGCGTAGCCTTCCGGTAACCGGGAAGCGGCTCACTGGCCGGATGCTCGGCTAAGGTTACCGTATCCCCCACCCGCGTATCCTTAACATTTTTGATACTAGCCGCCAGATAACCGACCATTCCTGCCGGAAGCTCCTCCACACTATTCATCTCCGGCTTAAAAGCACCCACTTCTGTTACCTCAAAGGTTTTTCCGGTAGACATCATTTGAATAGTGGCCCCTTTTTTCAATGAACCGTTAATTACCCTGAGATAAGAGATCGCTCCTTTATAAGAATCAAAATGAGAATCAAAAATTAAGGCTTGCAACGGCGCCGCATAATTACCGCGTGGGGCCGGGATTTTCTGTACAATAGCTTCCAAAATCTCCTTAATGCCGATTCCTTCCTTGGCCGAAGCTAAAATAGCCTCACTACAGTCTAACCCAATCACATCCTCAATTTCCTGCTTCACACGTTCCGGTTCAGCCCCAGGCAAATCAATTTTATTAATGACCGGAATAATCTCCAAATCATGCTCCAAAGCCATATAGACATTAGCCAGTGTCTGTGCCTCAATCCCTTGAGCCGCATCAACCACCAAAATTGCGCCTTCACAAGCCGCCAGACTTCGGGAAACCTCATAGGTGAAGTCTACATGACCGGGGGTATCAATCAGATTAAGCACATATTCCTGCCCATCCTCTGCCGCATAATTCATACGCACAGCTTTCAGTTTAATCGTAATACCTCTTTCCCGTTCTAAATCCATTTTATCTAAAACCTGCTCTGTCATCTCCCGGGCCGTAAGTGACCCGGTAGCTTCCAACAGCCGATCGGCCAGCGTTGATTTACCATGATCGATATGAGCAATAATGCAAAAATTACGGATATATTTCTGATCCAATATCTTCTTTCCTCCTCAATACAGACAGGATAACGGTTCTTCTGTCTGTGCGAATGTAACTTTTTTAATAAGTATAAAAGTAACTTCCTTAAGTATAACGGAAAAGAGTTTCACCAGCAAGAATTACCGTTTTTTGCTGAAACGGCGTAAAAGAATATTCTTAGCCAGTTCTCCTTCCTCCATTTTCAAAAAAACCGTTAAAAAACCAAACACTAAAACACCTACCGCAATACTACTCCCCACCTGCAACAACTGCCCTGTTTTTGTCCCTATATCCACCACCATAGCCATTAATTCTGACGTTTGATAGGCAGCCAACCCCATCAGCAAAGAGATGCCTACCGTAACCACAAAAGACTGAAGGATTTTCCGACCATCAATGGAACCAACCTTAGAGCGGAAAATAAATAGTAAAAGAAACATATTGATAATTCCGGCTAAAGAATACGCTAAAGCAAGCCCACCATGCCCCAGTGGTTTAATCAGTAAAAAGTTCAAAGCAATGTTTACGAGAATCGTAAATGCGCCCACTGCTACAGGGGTCAATGTATCCTGCAAGGCATAAAAAACCCTGTTCAACAACTGCAAGGCCGAGTAAGCAAAAAGGCCCAGGCAATAAAAAAGAAGGGCATAAGCAGTAGTGCTCGTATCCCCGGGTGTAAATTGCCCCTGCTGAAAGAGCATCCTCACAATAGGGGTTTTCAGCGCGACCAACCCCATCGCAGCCGGAATCGTGATGAAAAAGATTGTCCGTATGCCTAGGGACATCGTCTTTTTGAATTGCTCCCTTTCCTGACGGGCAGCATGTCCTGTCAAAGTCGGGAAAACTGCTACGGCAATGGCCACGGCAAAGACTCCAATGGGTAGCTGCATAATCCGCTGAGCAGCCCGCAAGGCAGAAAGCATCCCGCTAGGCAAGCTGGAGCCCAAATTCTGATTTACAAAAAGATTAAACTGAGTTACAGACAAACCAATTAAAACCGGTAAAATTAAAGCGCCAATTTTTCTCACTCCAGGGTGTTTTAAATCAAAAATAAATTGATACCGCAAACCAATCTTCAATAAAGCAGGTAATTGTACGGCAAAATTCAAAACTGCACCCACCACTACCCCAATCGCAAAGCCGATTATTCCTAACTCAGGCCCTAAATACGGTAATAAAAATACTCCCACCAAGATAATCCCCAAATTATACAACACAGCCCCAGCCGCCGGTGCCAGAAAACGCTGATAGGAGTGAAGAATCCCCATAGAAATCCCATTTAAAGCCATGAAAAAAGTCTGTAAAAACATAATCCTCGTCATTTTTACAGTAAGAGCCATATTCTCCGGACTAAAACCGGGTACCAAAATACGGATCAACGCAGGTGCAAAAATCATTCCCAGCATAATTCCAACCAACATCAGAATGATTACAATATTAAAAATCGTACTGGCAACCCGCCAACCATCCTCCTCCTTATTCGTGGCAATATAACCAGAAAAAACAGGAATAAAGGCCGAGCTCAAAGCCCCACCTATTAGCAAATAATATAAAAAATCCGGAATGGAAAAAGCAGCATTATACGCATCGGTCAAATTGTTTTGCCCGAAATTAGTATAAATAACCACATCTCTCACATAACCAAGAATTCGTGAAAGAACCATCGCCACCATAATAATACCCGCCGCTTTAGCTACCTTGGTACCTGTCGACGACATCATCGTACACCTTCTCTAAATTCCCTTACCTTATAATATTCCTACGTGACAACATTTTATCGGATGTGCCGTCTCTTGTCTATTCTTTCCTTGCATTCATTCCCTTCCTTCCCATAATCCCTGCAAATAATCTACAGCTCCTCCCACATAATTAATACCCTGTACTAATCTAGCCTTGATCCCCTCCGTGATAGCTACATTATTAATGTTCTTTTCCATATTCAGCGAAATCACCAATAGCCCCAGGCAAATCATCAAAACTAACAAAAAAGTCCCTAGCAGCATCTGTTTTCGATACGAAATCATCCCAACTTCACCCTATAATCATTCATTTTTCAAAACACCGGCAATTACCTCGGCCAACAGTTTAGCCGATTCCAAAGCCTCTTCTTCCTTATTTAAATTGCTGCCTATTTCCAGCAGCAAACTCCGCGTATGCAAATTCTGATTATACCTCCTATCCTTAAACAGCCTTACACATTTAATCAAACCCGGATACAGCTCATTGGCCTTCTTTTCAATTTTCCGGGCAAAGGCTAAATTTTGTTTCCAACGCTCGTGTTCTGTCCCAATCACAATCATCACTTTGGCATAATCTTTCCCCTTTATTTTCACCAAGGTATCGCTCCTTGACTTTAACCCGGCATCACGATGAATGTCCAAAACTACCTGTATTTTCGGATATTCTTTTAAAAACTTCTTGACCGTTTGCATCGAATTAAGATAAGACTTCGTAAAATCAGGGAAATCATGAATTACCTCACTATAAATTGTTTTGATGGCATACTTACTTTCTAATGCTTTAGAAAACATTTTGCTCACCGTCGCGATTCCCCCGTTTTTTCCCTCCAAACGCGAGACCCCCTGCGTAGGTTTATATGATTCAGCATTATGCGTATTATAAATAAGCACCATGGGTTCCCCGTTTAACTGTACCGGTGGAAATTCATCTTCAGGGATAATAATCCATTGTCCCAAATCCTCCTCAGTCCCCGGTAAATAAAAATCCTCTTCTCCGCCTTCTTCCTCCTCTACCGCTAGCTCTGCATAAGCAAAATAACCCGTCACAGCCTGTGTGGGTACTAGATTAAGCTCTGTACAAAGCAGAGAAAAAGCATCTCTGGTATCGACTCCCGTCAATGTCCTCATCGCTTGAGTAAAAAGAGTTCCCCGCCCATCTTCTGAAAAAGCAAGCCCTGATAATCCTTCGTCTAAAATCAGCACCGGATCCTCGGCAAGGCCTCCCGCAAGAGTAAATGCTACCTGTAAACAGCTCTTTCTAAAAGGAAACACCAGCAAAGCAAGCAAAAGAACCATCATACCGAAAAAAAACAGGGCTTTATTAATATTTAAATAATAAAGCTTAAAAAACATACTCCCCATCCTTTCCCATAATCTAATCTATATGTGACGGGGAGTATTGCTAGAACTATCTCTATTTTTTTACTATCTTACCTGATTTCTGTCGGCACAAAAGCATCAACTAAGCCTATCACCAAGGAAGCCAGTAAAGCTCCAAGGATATTCACCCTAATACTGCCTGGAACAATATACTGAGCCAAATAGATTACTACAGCTGCACTAATAAATCCAACTAGGCCACGAGAACGGGGCGTAATACTTTTTCCCAGTAACTTTTCAACCACCCATCCCAAAAAAGTAATTACCACAGCAGCAATAATAGCACCTGTAAATCCAGCTACCGATAAACCTGGGATAAGCCAACTAACTACTAATAAAACAAGAGCAGAAATAAGAAAACGAACAATAGTACCTAGCAATATCTCACCTCCTTTTCTTTATCTATAATCTTAACCTCTTTAACAAGTTTTATACAAAAGCCCTCAAATTGAAACTCAAATTGAAAGTACAAATCTTTCCTTGCCTTTTCTAAATATCAATGATACAATTTAATGGTGAATTCTTTGTTTGGTTTGATCTGATTTGATCGATCATCAATGAAACACCTGAGGGAGGTGAGCTTAACATTGGCAAACATTAAATCAGCCTTAAAAAGAGCAAGCATAGCCCGCATTCGCACAACTAAGAATGCTGCCTATAAATCAATGATCAAGACTGCTATTCGTCATTTTGAAACAGCCCTGCAGGCTGGTCAAATCGAAATGGCAAAAGAACAGCTGCAAAAAGTAACCCGTATTATTGATAAGCTTGCTGACAAAGGTGTTCTTCATCAGAATACAGCTGCCCGTAAAAAATCTCGTTTAACACGCAAGCTAAATAAAGTGGCTAGTTAATTGTATAAGGAATAAGTTTTCACACAATAAAGTAAGCCCCTGGTAGGTGCCTGTTGGTACCTACCAGGGGCTTTGCGTATCACGAACAATTTATCCCTCTCGCGACCAACCTTTAAAAACTCGCTGTCGAAGTCAGTTTAATTATTAAAGTTTCTAAGGTCAGATCAGGCTTTAATCCGGTCTTAATCCCCAAATCACTTTGCAGAATTAACTGCAAGCTTTTCTCTAATTGGGCAAAAGAAAAATTACGTGCTTGCCGTAAAATTTTGCCGGTCACAAAAGGATGCAGGGAAAGCTCCGCCGAAATTTTCTTTTCCGGCCATCCCTTTTGCGCCGCTTCCTTTACCAGCAAGAGAAGCCGAAACTGACGTGCAATCATATGTAAAATCTTCACCGGAGGCTCACCATTGATCAGTAGATTTTTTAATTCCAGCAAGGCTTCCTCTCCTTTTCCTAAGCCTATCCCATCCACCAAATTAAAAATATTGCCTTCACTGGATCTGGTAACTAACTTTTGCATCATATCTAACGTAATTGTCTGTTCTTCACCACTATAAAGGGCCAATTTTTCCAGCTCGCTGTGTAAATTCCGTAACTGATTGCCACAATTAATCAGCATATATTCCAGCGCTTGCCGCTCCATCCTCTTCCCCATTTTCTTGGCTTCCGCTGCTAACCAATCACTTAGATCCCGCCCCCTTAAAGGCCCTATTTCCAACACCTGTCCGGTTGCAGCTATGGCCTTATAAATTTTGCGGCGCTTATCCACCGTACCCTTCTGCCAAAAAACCAGGCAAGTTGAAAGAAGCGGATCCTCTAAATATTTCAGTAAACATTTTTCTTCTCCTGAAACTAACCCTTTTCCCTCTATTTCCGTCTGCTTACTACCTTCAGTAGAGCCTTCTTTGTTTTCTGCCTCGCTACCTTCCTTGTTTTCCTCCTTACTGCCACGTGACCGAAAATAAGCAGCATCTTTAACAATAACCAATCTCTTTTCAGCAAAAACAGGTAAAGTATTGGCCATATCTACCAAAGAACTTAAGCTTACCTTTCCTCCCTCTAATTCATCCAAGTTAAAAGAACCTGTTTCAGAGGAAAGAACTGTTTCCTTCAAAGCCTTAACAACTAATTCCTGTAAATACTCTTCTTCTCCATAAAGCAAATATACAGGGGAAATTACCTCACGTTTGATACTATTTAAAATACTCTGGTACTGCACCAAAATCCCCCCTGTTTTTCTAATCTCGATAATATATACGTGATGAACGCCCAGCAAAAATATTCCTTTTCCGTCGTCCATACCGCTGATATATTCGCCATAAAATCTGGCAAAAATATAGACCCGCCGCCACATAAATCAAATAATCAAAAACCCGCCAGGAAGAGATTGTTAAGAAACTTTGTGCTACTAAATCAACAGCCCCCGCCTGCTCACCATCCACATAATAAAACATCTTCCCCATGACCTGTCCCTTCTCCACCTTTTTCCCCAAAGGTTCAAGCAACATGCGGAACTCCACTTTTTTCTTTCCTTCGTTAGGTACAGAAATCCTCAATTCTTGTTCCGGCTGCAATAATAACTTCTTCCCCGCACTAAGATTCACCGTGGCGGCAATCTCTTCCGCATTAGCCAACTGCACCGTGTGAAAATTACTAAAACCATAATCCAATAAGCTCTGAGCATCTGTCCAAGTAGTCTTTCCTTGACTACCCAGCACCACAGCCAAAAATGATTGTGTGCCCCGAGTAGCCGAAGCCACTATTGTACATTTGGCCTCTGTCGTATATCCGGTTTTTATTCCTGTAGCTCCTTCATAGGACCAAAGTAGTTGATTTTTATTAATTAACCTTGTCTGCCAAGCCTTTCCCTGCCAATCCTGTACTTTAATTTTGACTATTTCACGGAATATCTCATTTTGCATCGCGTAACGAGCAATCAAAGCCATATCATAAGCAGTAGTATAATGATTTTCTACGGAAAGTCCATGCGAATTAACGAAATTACTATTCTGAGCACCCATTTCCCGTGCTCGCTCATTCATTGTCTTGACAAATTTCTCCTCTGTTCCTCCCAAATATTCACCAATAGCCAAAGCCGCATCATTAGCCGAATAAACCAGCGCCGCCTTAACCAACTCACGCAGCTTTACCTTTTCCCCTTCCTCTAAGTAGACACTGGTTCCCTCTAGCTTTCGGGGATTAGGCCCTATCGTTACTATTTCCTCCATTTTTCCACTTTCAATCGCCATAATGGCGGTAAGTATCTTCGTAATACTGGCAGGCGGAAGCTTTTTATCCTTCTCTTTAGTAAAAAGAACCTGCCCACTTTCCACATCAAGAAGCACAGCTCCTTGTCCATTAATTTGAGGCTGTGCATAAGACGGCTGAACCGCACAAAAAAACCATAAAAAGCTGAAAAGGAGCAACCCATGTTTTCTAAGCAACTGTATATCACCCTATCTCGTCTTTAACAATAAGATAAATTTCCTACTTCCTTTAGATGTTCCTATTATAGCATAAAAAAACATCCTTTCTCACGCAATCTATTTTTACCTTTTATTCCCTTTAGTCGGCAGATAGGTTTTAAGCAGAATTTTCTGCCCGTTACTTTGGGTAAACACCGCTCCGCTTTCCTTCGTTAGATATACCGAAATTCCCCTCTGCATAAAATAATCAGGCACTTCTGGGTGAGGCTGACCAAACCTGTTTTCGCCCACAGAAAAAACTACTGCACCAGGCTGTACTTTTTGATAAAAAGCGGGGACAAAGGATGTCCTGCTGCCATGATGTGGTATCTTTAAAAGATCAGCGTGCAACTTTGCCCCATTCTCCAATAACTTCTCTAAAACCTCCTTTTCCGCATCACCGGTAAAAAGCCAACTGCTCTCTTGATAATTTAATTTTAAAACCAAGGAGCGGTTATTTCCTATAAAATGTACCTCTTGGTCGGGATGAAACACTTCCAGCAAAACATCGCGCTCCACTGTAATTCTTTGACCAGCCGTTAATTCTTGCACAGGAACCTTCTTTTCGAGGCAAATCCTCCGAAGCTCTTGTTCCATTTCATTATTTTCCTCACCGGGAGGCATCATAAAAGCACCTACCTTAAAATAAGGCAAGATCTCCAGTAAGCCTTCACTATGATCGACATGATTATGCGACATGATCATTACATCAATTTTATTCACCCCATAATGATAAAGAAAAGGCCTGAGTATTGTTCTGCCTATCGAATAAGAGGAGCCAGGGGTTCCTCCTCCATCTATCAGAACTGTTTTGCCCCCAGGCGTCCTAATGAAAATGCAATCTCCCTGACCAACATCCAAAAAAACTACCTCTAAGCCTTTCTGCACAGGCCAGCAAGCAAACAGAAATACCACAACAAAAAAGCAAACCAAAGCCGCTTTCAATTTTGAGGGAACCTCTCTCAGAATGTAACGGTAACGAGCAAAAACCGGTAAAACTAGGAGGCCTAAATAAACACAAATAAGCAACAAAGGTGAAGGGCTTGCCACCACAATACTTGCCCACTTTAAGTCCGCACACCAAACAATTAACTTACTCAAACAGAACATGATAAAACCGGCTGCCAAAAAGAACGGTGTCGCCAACCAGGGTAAGAACCAAGTCAAAAAAGCACCCGCAAAAGAAAGTACAGCTGCCAAACTACTTACCATAATGGCTAAAATATTGACAAAAGGAGCAATCAAGGAAATTTGATTAAAATGATAAGCCGTAAGAGGAGTACTGACCAGCTGGGCCGCCAAAGCCGGCGAAAGTAATTTTCCACACCCTTTTTTCTCTAACCAAGGCGTTAAATAAATTAGACCGGCTGTAGTTAAAAAAGAAAATTGAAATCCCGCCTGAAACAATTCTCCCGGAGAAAACAATAAAATAATCCAGGCGGCCGCTCCCAAAGAATTGTACAAATCATTTTTTCGGCCTACTGTCAAAGCCAATAATCCTAACACAGCCATCAACGAAGCTCTTAAAATGGAGGAACTCCACCCCACCATAAAACCATATCCCACAATTACCCCAGTCCCAATAAGCAAACGCAGCAAAGGCCGTGGCTGAAAAAAGGAAAGTGAAAACCAAATTAGCCCTAGTACTATCCCTACGTGAAGCCCCGAAACAGCAAATAAATGTACTACACCGGCTCGCTTATAAGCATCCCATTCTTCTTCCTCAATCAGAGTCGTATCTCCGAACAGAATTCCTAAAATAAGCCCTTTCTCCCGTTGAGGCAAGAGCCCATTTAAGCACTGAACAACCTGCTTCCTTCCCTCCGCCGCCAGTGCTCTGATTCCCTCCCCTTTTTCGGCAATTCGCAGTTCCCCTTTTTGACAATTAATAATCCGGAAAATGCCCTGATTAGCCAAATATTCCCCATAGTCAAATTGTCCCGGATTGCGGGGTTCCGAGAGTTGAGTGATTTCTCCCCGGAAAACAATCCTATCCCCTGGCGAAAGAACTAATGCTGGGTCTTTTCGGTTTTTTAACAGCACCTTTTGCGTCTTGAAAGTTGTCTTGCCGGAATCTTTTGTTGCTGCTATTTTTTCCACCGTAAGCAAACACGATATACCATATTCATTTTCCCGCGGGTAAGAAGCAACCGTTCCTACCCCTGTCACTATTTTTCCTACATCTTCCTGAGCCAGCCCCTCTGGACACCTACTCAAGCTATACCAAAAAGCTCCTGATAAGGTTAAACAAAGCACCAGAAAAAAAGCAACTGCTTGCTGTATGCTCTTTTCTTGCGAATTCTTCTGGTCTTTATCTGCCTTTTCTTTGCCTTCATCTGTATTTCCCTTGCTAAGTTCATTTTTCTTCTCTCTTTGCAGAAAAAGGCAAACCAAAACAACAAAAAAAGACGCCCCGGCCAGCACCAGCCAAAGCGTTATCCCGGTCGTAAAAAAGCGGGCCAGTAAAATTCCTGCCATAAAAAAAAGACTCCCCGTTAAAAGTGGTCGTTCCATTTTTCTTCCTTCACTCCACCGTAATTTTTTCTTTAAATTTAGCTAAAGTGGCTGTCCCTATCCCCGAAACCTTCGTAAGATCCTCGATGGTGGAGAAAGGCCCTTCCTTTTCACGATAATCAATAATTCTACCAGCCAGCGCCGGTCCAATTCCAGAAAGCTTCATCAACTCATCTTTATTCGCCGTATTGAGGTTGATTTTCCCATTTGTGGTGACTGTTTGCCCTATTTGATCAGCAGCTGTGCTATGCGCAAAACTGCTCTCTGTTGTTTTCTGATCAGTTGTTTTTTGATTTACCGTTTTCTGTTTTTCTGTTTTCTTACTGCTGGTTATTTTCTGGTTCGTTATTGTCTTGCCCGTATCCTGAAAAGGTACGTCGATTTGTTTACCATCCTGCAGCGGCAAGGCCAAATTTAACTGACTCAAATCAGCTTTAGCCAAAGGTACGGCCTGTTGAACAGCCTCATTCACCCTGTCACCTTCTTTAAAACAATAAATCCCGGGCTTCTCCACCGCCCCCACCACATGTACAACCAAATCCTTTGGGGAACTCGCTTCTTCTCCTTGAGAAAAAGAACCTGAGCCAGCGGCTGCCCCTACTACATCCACCTCAGCGTTCAAATGATTCAGCCGCATCTCTTTGTATTTAACCCCGCCAAAAAAAAGAAGAATTGCTACACATCCCGCCACAATAATCTGCACTCTTACAGGTACTCGCTCCATCTTCAAACCGTCCTAACTAAATTTAATATATTTTCATAATTCGCTCTTTAATTAGATTATCCTGCATGATTTTCCTTTTTTTATATAATCTTTATTTTTTACTTGACGTTAACCAAAGTTTTGCTCTATTATAAGGATAATTACTTGATGAATGATTACTCACTCAGGAGGAAATTATGCCTAAAAAAGAACAAATCAGAGAAGCGGCCATTAAAATAATCGCCCGCGATGGCTTCTTTAATGCTACTACGGATAAAATTGCCAAAGAAGCGAAAGTAGCTGTAGGTACCCTTTATAATTATTTTACTTCCAAAGAAGAAATCCTCGACTATATCTTTGCCGTAGAATTTGAAAAAAGAGCTGCCTTTTACCAAAACATGAAGAACTGGCGCATGGACTGGTTTTTAAAAATAAACGGGATTCTCAACTTTCATCTCCAAGAATTCCAAAAAGAACCGGACATTGCGATAATTCTCCTTGCGGAAAGAATGAACGCTCATCGTTATGGCCTCACTTCCCTCGCTAACTTCTCACAGCTTTCCTTAATTATCTCCGCCATTTTACAGCAAGGCATTGACGAGAAAAAAATTCGCCCCTGCAATACCCAAAACATCTCTCTCTTTATTTCCGGTTTTTTAAATGAACTGCTTTTTGCCATTACAACAAAAACAACAGCAAATACAGCAGCAGAAAACTACAACCATAATTTTGATAATCTTGAACAATCCCTTGACGAATTTTGCACCCTGCTTAAAACCAGTCTGGCGGTATCTGCACCGGAATCTTGACTGGCCGTACTAAAATTACGTGGTGAAAGTGCCTTGATATTGCTTATATGAGCCACACGGGGACATACCAATTCTTTCTATCTAGCGGGAGTAAATCGTCCGCCATACAGATCACGGCTCCGGTTCCTATGTCGATTTTGAATTGATTAAGCTCCCCAATTTTTTCCGGTTCCTTAACCGGTTCAAGGACATTGAAGTGCTTGATAGCCTCTTTTCCCGGGGAGGCCGCTTTCTTCACTTCAACAGGATAGAGAGTAGCGTTTTCGTATATAAGCAGGTCGATTTCCTTTTGATCTTTGTCCCGGTAATAGAAGAGCGGCGGCTCTTTGCCGGCATTCAGAAAGCTCTTATAAATCTCCGAAAACACATGGCTTTCAAAGAATGCACCAGACATTGCGCCTTTTTCCAGTGCCTCCGGGTTGCCCCATTTCAGGAGATAAGCACAAAGACCGGTATCTAGAAAATGGAGCAGCGGCATCTTAGTTACGCGCTTGAGGACGTTGTTGTGATATGGCTGAACAATTGCTATGATGTGAGAGGAGGCCAAGATCGACAGCCACTTTTTGGCCGTCGGTGCGCTGATTCCTGCTTCGTTGGCGATTTCCTCATAGACAATGGGCTTTGCGGTTCTTGCGGCCACTATGGTCATAAAACTGAAAAATGCCATTTCATCAGCGACTTGCGACAGATCGCGGATGTCCCGCTGCAAATAGGTCTCCACATAGGAACGATAGAAGGTTTCCCACGCGACGTTTTCATCCGCGTACAAACGCGGCATGGAGCCCTTGAAAATCCTTGCATACACATCGTTAAGGCCCTGCCTAGGTACTTCATTAAGGCGTTTCATCAGTCCGGAAGGGTTCGTTGAAAAGATCTCAGAAGATACGCCGTTGATCTCACTGGAAGACAAGCCAAGCAGATTCACGATGCCCACTCTACCGGCCAGCGATTCGCTGACATCCTTCATCAATCGGAACGCCTGAGAACCAGTCAGCCAATAATCACCATTCCGCTTTGAACGGTCTACTGCCATCTTGATGTACGGAAGCAACTCCGGCGCATACTGAATCTCGTCAATCAGCACGGGAGGCGTGTACCGTTGCATGAACAACGCCGGGTCGCGCTTTGCCAACAACCGCACGTCAGGGTCATCCAAAGTGACAATCCTCCTTTTCCCGTCAGACAACTTCTCCAGCATAGTGGACTTGCCGACCTGACGGGGACCGGTCACCAACAAAACGGGGAAGGTCTCCGCGATTTTTATTACGGTGTTTTCTGCCGCCCGTGGTATATACATCGTTATCTCTCCTGTGTGTCTAACCAAAATTATGATTTTAGTTTAGCCGATTTTTGTTATCCTGTCAAGTCGTACAATGTCCTTGGAAGGAAGGGTAGTTTAATGATTTCAGCAGTTCCGACGGATGCTCAATTAAGACCTTGGCTCCGGCGGCCAAGATCTCTTCTGCCGATCGAAAACCCCAAAGCACCCCAACCGGAAACATGCCGGCGGCAACGGCCGTCCGCATATCCGTATTGGTATCTCCCAGATACAAGAACTCGGCAGGCGTAAGCTGCATAGCCTCAGCTATAGCTAACGCCCCTTGCGGATCCGGTTTTCTTGGAATACCGGATCTTTCTCCGAAAGCCAGATCAAAATGCCCGGGAAAATACTTTTCAACTACCACCTGCGTAAATTCATGCGGCTTATTAGATAAGACGGCCAGTTTCAACTCTTTTTTCCGTAATATCCGAAGCAAATCCATAACTCCATGATAAGGTCTGGTTTTATCACTCCAATGTTTACTGTACTCTTCCTTCATTGCTACCACACATTTTTTAATAAAATCATTATCCTCTTGCCGCTCGGCAGGTAAAGCCCTGCGCAGCAGATTAAACATCCCGTCCCCTACAAAATAATTATACTTTTCCAGCTCATGACAAGGGAACCCGAGCCTTGCCAATACCGTATTAGTAGAATCGGCTAAATCCTCCAGCGAATTAAGTAATGTCCCATCCAAATCAAAAACTACACCCTTGAACAGCATTTTTTTATCACATCCCATCTTAAATAATTCCGCAAGTGCCGTTAGCCTTAACCACAAACTATTTCGCAAAGTTTCTTTTGCAGCAGGATTCTATCATCCTGTTTAACCCTCATGTTATCCCCGGATATTTCGTCGATCAGCGCAATCTTTCCCTCAACCCTGCCAAACTCCAGTTTAATATCAATCAATTCTAATCCTAATTCATCATACTTCTTCTTAATTAACCGCGTAATATCCTTCGTTGTTTTCTTCACATTATTTATTTCCTCAGCAGTCATCAAGTTAAGCTGAACTAAAGTTTCATCATTAACTAAAGGATCTCCTCTTAAATCATCCTTTAAAGTAATCTCTACTAAATAATCCAGCGGCTGACCTTCCTGAGCATACTTCCCATATCTACGAATAAAGCTACCGGTAGCCTGCAGCCTGCATACAAACTCTAAACCACTACCAAAGTGCTCCGCTTTCTTCACAAGCATCGTATTATTATCTAAATTGGCCTCGACATAGTGAGTAGGGATTCCGGCATCTTGCAATATCTCAAAGAAATATCTGGACATCCTTAAAGAGGCATTGCCCTTACCTTCTACTCTACCTACTACCGTATTTCCACCGGGATCAACGATATCCCCGTCTCCTGTGACGTCATCTTTAAACAACAATAGATAGTTCCCATCTTCAGCCTCATAAACTGTTTTCGTCTTACCCTCATAGACTTTTTTCATTTTTAATCCCGCCTTTGTTTTAGATTTCCACACTATCTTCCTGTAGGCTTACTTATTTTAAAACAATATTAACTAATTTATCCGGGATAGTGATAACTTTAACAATCTGCTTATCTGCCATAGCTGCTTTAGCCTTTTCCGTGGACAAGGCCATCTTTTCTAATGCTACACGATCTATCGCAGCAGGAACAATCAGACGTTCTCTTACTTTTCCGTTAATCTGTAAAACGATTTCCACTTTCTCAACCTTTAAAGCTTCTTCATTATATTTAGGCCAAGACTGAAAATGAACGCTTTCCGTATGACCGATAACCTCCCAAAGTTCTTCACTAAGATGTGGGGCAAAAGGTGCTAAAAGTACAATGAGTGCCTCCATACTTTCCTGTAAGAGGTTTTTATTCTGTGGCTTCTTTTCCCGGTAATGATAAAGACCATTAACCAGCTCCATAATCGCACTTATGGCCGTATTAAAGTTAAAGCGAAGATCCAAATCCTCTGTCACTTTCTTAATCGTGCCATGCAAAAGCCGCTTTAAATTTTTGTCTTCTTCTGAAGACACAGCTGTATCAAGAAAAGAAGCACTGTTATTATTTAGCTCCTCTTTATAACTATAGACGAGACGCCACACCCGGTTAATGAACCGATAACAACCTTCTACGCCCTGGTCGCTCCATTCCAAATCTCTTTCCGGCGGTGCAGCAAAAAGGATAAAGAGGCGAGCCGTATCCGCTCCATATTGCTTAATAATTTCCTCAGGACTAACTACATTGCCTTTGGATTTAGACATCTTCGTGCCTTCTTTCAGCACCATGCCCTGTGTTAACAAATTTTGAAAAGGTTCCCTTGCTGCCAATAAGCCAAAATCCGCTAACGCCTTCGTAAAGAAACGAGCATACATTAAATGCAGAATCGCATGTTCTACGCCACCAATATATTGATCGACATTCATCCAATAATCTGCTTTCTCCCGCTTAAAAGCTTCCTCTGCATTTTGAGAATCAGTATAGCGTAAAAAATACCAGGAAGAACAAACAAAGGTATCCATCGTATCTGTTTCTCTTCTAGCTGGCCCGCCACACTTAGGGCACTCGGTATGCAGAAATTCCGCAATATGGTTAAGGGGCGATTCCCCAGTAGGGCGAAACTCTACATCCAACGGAAGAATTACCGGTAATTCTTTTTCCGACACCGCTTGAGCTCCACACTTTTCACAATAAACGATCGGAATAGGCGCTCCCCAGTAACGTTGACGAGAAATAAGCCAATCTCGCAAGCGATAATTTACCTTCATTTTGCCTGCGCGTATCTTTTCCAGATATTCAGGGATCTTACGTAAACCCTCTTGATTAGTAAGGCCGTTAAAGGATCCGGAATTAACCATTATTCCCTCTCCGACGTAAGCTTCCGTTATTTCTTGCGGATTAACCTCCGTATCCTCAGTAATTTCAGTGTCAAACGGCTGAATAACCAAACGAATCGGGAGCTGATATTTCCGGGCAAACATAAAATCCCTTTCATCATGTGCCGGTACACCCATGACCGCACCTGTACCATATTCATATAAAACATAATTAGCTACCCAAACAGGTATTTTTTCTTGATTTACCGGATTTAGAACATAGGCCCCGATAAACATCCCTTCTTTTTCTGTTTCCGCTGAAGTACGAACAATTTCACTCATTTGTTGTACTTTTTTCACAAAATCCCTCACCGGTTGTTGATATTCGGTACCTTCAATAAATCTCTCCACCATCGGATGTTCCGGTGCCAACACGACATAAGTCACCCCAAAAGCCGTATCCGGACGTGTGGTATAAACACGAATTCTTTCTCCGGTCGTTTCCTCCGTAAAATATATCTCGGCCCCTTCGCTGCGTCCAATCCAGTTTTCCTGCATCGTCTTAACCTTATCCGGCCAACCGGGCAAATCCTCCAAACTATCCAAAAGCTCCTGTGCATAATCGGTTATCCGGAAATACCATTGATCTAACGCCTTCTTTTCTACGGGCGTGTCACACCGTTCACAAGCCCCGTTAACTACCTGTTCATTTGCTAAAACCGTAGCACAATCCGGGCACCAATTAACATGCCCTTTTTTCTTATAAGCCAAACCATGTTCGTAAAATTGCAGGAAAAGCCATTGGGTCCATTTATAATAATCAGGGAGCGATGTTGTAAACTCTCTTTCCCAGTCATAACTAATCCCCATAGATTTCAGTTGATCTTTCATGTTTTGAATATTATCCATGGTCCATGTAGCCGGAGGAATTTTATTTTTAATAGCGGCATTTTCCGCCGGAAGCCCAAAAGAATCCCAACCCATGGGATGAAGAACATTAAATCCTCTCATCATCTTAAAACGGGCTACCACATCACCAATAGAATAGTTTCGTACATGACCCATATGCAAGTTTCCGGAGGGATACGGGAACATTTCCAAGCAGTAATATTTTTCTTTTTGTAAATCTTCCTTAACGCTATTCAATGAACTGCTTTCCCATTTGTCCTGCCACTTTTTTTCAATTTCTTTGAAATTGTATTTTTCCTGCACTGCGCTTTCCTCCTAACTTAATCTTATCAACAATCATCATACTCAACTTCATAAGCTTTTCACATTAAAAAAAATAACCTCATTCCCCTGAAAGGGACGAGAGGTTATTCTCGCGGTACCACCCTTATTGATAATTTGGAAACACCAAATTATCCACTTGCTAGCTGATAACGGGGTTCCTCCCGATCAGGATTACTTCTAAATAATCCCTATTTGCTCCAGGACGAGTTCAATCAGAAATATGCCGTCTCGCACCTTCCGACAGCTCTCTGCAATATCACGCTGATTTACTGAATCCTCTCATCGCTATTATCATTTTTATTAATTATGACATAAAAATTATATATAAAATACCCCGAGAAGTCAAACATTACCGGAACAAGCCTAATCTAATTTATGTTAAACTATTTAAGTGTTGTTAAACATTATCGAAATAGTAAAGAAAGGGGTCGAAGGTTTTTATGAAAAAGGACAAGCGTAAAAAGGATAAACGTAAAATTATATTTTTATTTACCGTCATTCTGTTAATAACTCTCTTCTTGAGCCAAGCTTCCCTTCCTCGCCAGGAATTAATAGCTGCTACTATCCCCGCTTCTAAAACATTAAATAAAAATAAATTAACCATCTTCGTGGATAAATCTGAGCAGCTTCTTACTATTATGCTGGATGGCCAACCGATTAAAACATACCATGCCGAGTTTGGCGACAGTGGAATGGGTGATAAAAAGATTTCCGGTGATCATAAAACTCCGGAAGGAACTTTTTATGTTTGTGAAAAATCTGTGTTATCACCGGCCGACGAATACCTTGGCTCACGTTGGATGAGGCTGAGTTATCCCAACATTGAAGATGGCAGGCGCGGTCTTAAAACCGGCTTAATTGACAAAGTAACATATAATAAGATTGTTACAGCATTTAACCAGAAAAAAGCGCCGCCTCAACATACTGCTCTCGGAGGTGGAGTAGGGATACACGGAGGCAGTGTACCGGAATTTGGTAGTAATTGGACTTGGGGTTGCGTTGGGCTTAGTAATAAAGACGCAGAAGAAATTTATGACTATGTCTCAATAGGTACACCGGTAATCATCCAAAGATAGGGATTCTTCCCTATCTTTTTTGTATTCATTTTCCTACGTATTAGGGAGTTGTCTGCAATAGCCCCGATAGATTATGATACTTATATAAAATAAATATTGATTTGACAAAACAGGCGGTGAGATTATGAAAAAACATCCAAATAATACAGCACTGATACGCCAAAATACATACTACGTTTATGAAACAAAAATCGGGGAAATCACGATCGCTAATAACGGAGCCGCTATTACGGCTGTGCATTTGGAAGTAAAAGAGGATTTGGGAGAATACTGCCGCACCGCCCTTACCGACGGAGAGGCCGCAACCCCCTTTATATCAAAGGATCACGGCTGTTTTTCTGTAGATTTGGTGTAAAAATCAGGGTTTATTCTCTTAATATGAATATTAGTTTATCAAACGCTACGCCGTTTTGTCAGCCAACACCGAAAAATCAATAAAAGGCCCCCAGGTTCAATGCCTAGGAGCCTTTTGCCTATTTAAACTGTAAAAAACGACTATTGTATTGGGCTAAGGGGTTATTTCAAACTTATCGGCATTTATATAATATTCATGCGCCGAGTCATTTTTTTGATGTAACACGACAAGTTTTACTGTGTGATTCCCGGCAGATAATACACCTGTGTCATACAATAATTGATTGGGAGAGACCGCGGAACTATAACAGTCAATTGTCTTTTTAAAAACACCATCTACATAAATGTCCGCCTTCCCACACCAATCATCTTTTTGCCCATATGCCCTCAGCTGTTTACCTGTAAAATTGATCGTATAAAAGTCACCTTTCAGATTCGAAGAACGATAATCTCCCATATAAGCGGACTTATTGCTACCTACCCCCCACGAACCCGTATATTTGATATTGGAGTTATTATCATTATAGATTGCATTATTAACTTGTGGCGCCGGGTTCTTGCTTTGTGACGCATTATCGCTTCCTTTTGAGTCTGTCCCATCATTTGATACTTCAACCCGATCAACATAATGATAATATCCCAGTGACGAAATGTTTTTCTTCCGCAATAATACTACCTTCACCGAATGATTGCCGGCCGGTAATACTCCGGTATCATACAGCAACTGATTGCCAAGCTGAATGCGACTATAACAGTCAACCTTTCCCTTATAAACATTGTCTACATAGATGGCTGCCATCCCTGCCCAACGATCCTTTAACACATATGTTTTTAACTGCGTCCCTGTAAAGTTGATCGTATAGTAATTATTTTTGTTTCTTGAAAAGTGGAAGTTCCCCTGGTAAGCTTTGTTATTATTAAATTTCTTCCATGACCCTGTATATTTAATAATTGCATTGTCATCATTATATGATACTTGGGAAGGGTTCCCCGTTGAGGGCGCAGTTGGGGTTGGAGCGGGAGCTGGAGCTGGAGC
>DHPU01000008.1:1885-8830 GCA_002407935.1 Peptococcaceae bacterium UBA5356 | reverse complement strand
GGAGCTGGAGCTGGAGCTGGAGCCGGAGTCGGCTTGGGATCTAGAGTTGGTGTCGAAGCCCCCTTCTTATACACCCTGACATAATCAACAAGCATTGAATCCGGTAGTTCACTATCTAAAACGGATTTCCCCCAAGAACCCTCTGCCATACTCAATATTACGATCTCATTACCTGAAGGAACTCCTTTCCCTGTATAAGTTTGTGTTTTCACCCCATCAACATAGATTTCCAACTTACCGGGTTCCCAATTCAAAGCATACACATGCCATCCATCGATGTTCGAAATTGGGCTATAGGTTTTTCCTATCCCTCCGCCTTGTAAATTCGCGCCATATCCACCATACCAAATTGAAGATGTAACTTGTTTTCCCATCCAATATGTCTGGTATTCCATTATATCTACCTCTGCCCCGGTTCCGGTTCCAGGACCATTCTGTTCAATCATCGTTACACCCTTGCCTGGCATAAGCCAAAATGCGGGATATAACGCCCGTGCTTTAGGAAGTTTTATTCTGGCTTCAAACCATCCATAAGTTTGTTGAAATTTATTTTGTGTGTTAACTTCGCCAACACGATAATTTACTGTTTTGGTCCCCCCACCACAAAGCGGAGCATTTATAGGGGCTCTAGTACATGTTATCCTTAGATGTCCCCCTAATATACTAACATTTTCGGGGCAATAAGCATAACCGTTATCGGCGCCAATAATACCGGGACCTCTGTTGCCAAAATTTATATCCCAATCGTTCCATTTGGTTTTATCCAGCACATTACCGTCAAATTCATCGTGAAAAGTCATTGTATACCCAGGCTTATCCCATTCAGCCGCAAAAGCAAAGCCTACATTAATGAGAAAAAAAGACGCTAGAAATGTTACCAAAAATAGCACTGTTAAAAGCGGTCTAACTCGATTGCCCAGTGTTTTCGTGTTAAACATATATAACGCCTCCCTCATAATATAATCCCTTAGAATTATAAGCTCAAGTTAAAACAATAGGCTTTCACCTCCATAATTATTACCTCATTCCGAATAGACAGTGTATATTGAATATTCCCTATTTAATAATTATTATACAGCCATCCCCCCTTTTTGTCAATATATCCCCGCTTTGAGTTTCCGCAAAAAATCTTGTAATGATAAAAAAGAATCTAGCAAAATGTATATGATAACCTAAAAGTACCCCAAAGTTATAATTGAAAAATCCCCCAGAATAAAATAGAATTTCCTATTACGGTATTTTAAGATCGGAAAATATTATTTTAAAGAATATCGCCACGGCTTTAAATGAACCCATTCAAATCCAAAATACTATTGACCGACTTAATCAAAACCTTCAACGTCAGCTATCACCAGATATCCAAAAGAATTATATTCAAAATTTTATTATTCATTTAACAGAAAGGCGAAAATTTTTTTGGAAGAGGAAATGGTTTAAAGCCACTGTATTAAGGGATTCCCGGAAGGGAAAAATTAAAACAACTCTTATATTTAGAACCTGACTTGACCGTCTAAAATACGGCTCTCTTTGAGGACGTTAAAATATCTCTGTTTATGAATTTTGGAGTGCTTTTTTAAATTTCGCTCGGTTCACTATTAATGTAACGGTTTTTCGTTTCGATTTTTTTCCATTTTGCGGAAACCCAAATTCATAAACCCTTGATTAGGAGAAATGAAAGTGTTATAATATGTACAGTTGTTTCACTTAAAGGAGCAATCTAAGATGGAAAAGAGATCCGGTACTTTTAAAAACAATTTATCTGGAAAGATGGCCTATAAATCCTTTATGCCTACTGCTTTGCCACCCGTCCCGCCGATCACGCTGGATAATGAGGCGGTGGAACTGCTCGTAAAGGCCAACAACCAAGTCACACTGTTGACCGGCATTGCCATGAGAATTCCCAATGTGGATTTGTTCGTCACGATGTACGCTCGGAAGGAAGCGTTGTTGTCCTCGCAAATAGAGGGTACACAGGCAACACTTGATGATATCTTGAGCCCAATGCTTGATGAAAACGCCAATCGCAATGTCGCGGATGTCATTAATTATATCAAGGCAACTGAGTTTGCGATCAAAAGACTACAGGAACTGCCGTTGTGCAATCGACTTTTGAAGGAAACGCATGCGGTTTTGTTGCAGGGCGTGAGAGGACAGGATAAAAATCCAGGAGAATTTCGTACATCACAGAATTGGATTGGCGGCATAGGAAGCACATTAAGCAATGCCAGATTTATCCCGCCATCGCCTGATGATATGCAGGACGCCATGTCCGAGCTGGAAAAGTATCTCAATGCTGATGACGACCTCAATACGCTGATTCGTGCCGGGCTTATCCATTATCAATTTGAAACGATCCATCCGTTTTTGGATGGCAACGGCAGAGTGGGTAGACTGCTCATTACCTTGTTCTTGATGGAGAAAGGGGTCTTGACCACACCGGCACTCTATATCTCATATTTTCTGAAAAAGAACAGAATCGAATACTACGACCGCATGACCGAGGTGCGCAATAAGGGCAATTATGAGCAATGGATCAAGTTCTTTTTGCGGGCGATATACGAGTCTGCATCGGATGCGGTGGCGACAATAGACCGGCTGATAGAACTACATGATAAGGGTATCGCTCAGATTGGCGCGCCGGACAGAACAACGCAGACTGTCTTGAAGGTTTTCCGCTATCTCGAAACAAATCCGATCATTGAAATCAAGAAAACCGCGGAAGCGCTCGGTTTGTCCTATAACGCTGTTGCAAGATCCGTGAACATTCTCATGGAAAAGGGCATTTTGAGGCAAGCAGACAAAGCCAGCCGGACGCGCATCTTTGCTTACAACACTTATTTAGATATTCTGCGCAAGGATACGTAATCAAGCAAGATAACATTTTTGCATGCAGACTTGAACCCTCCGGTTCAAGTCCTTTTTACTTTCTTTTTAATCTAAGTCTTTGTTGTCCACACCTATCCACTGCAAAAATTACATCCGCTTAATGAAAAGCATTTGGAACGGCTGCTTCGAGAATATATTCATGGGTATTACAATCCAGTCAGAACCCATCAGGGAATAAACCGCCAAACGCCCATTTTATCCGAAGAACCTGTTAAAACAGTGTCTGCGACAACTGTTTTAACAGGTGAGCCTATTCTAAATGGACTTTATCATCGATATAAAAAAGTTGCCTGATAAGGAACCGCAGAAAATGATTCTGTTTACAAGAGCTTGTTTGACAAGCTTATTTTGTGCTGATAAAACAACAATTCTCGGCTTTTCGCACACCGAGAATTAATGTTTTTCCGATTAACTTTTGAAAAAGTTCTCCTTGAAACACTTGCCGAATTCCGATTATTTCCATTTGCGATGAGCGGATGTAATTTTTGCGACCAACAACCACCACACATAGGCTCATGCAAGGGAAAAGACTGCTTAACTGTAGGAATAATAAGCTTTTTGTTGCCCTATTAATCCCCGTAATGAGTCCTGCACTGTAAGATAATAATTTGGTTGTCCTCAATAAAATATACAAGCCGATTTGTTTCGTCAATGCGTCTACTCCAACATCCTTGACTGTCATATTTCAATGGCTCTGGTTTTCCGATACCTTCATTTCCATTTCGGTCAATTAGCTTGTTAATGCGTTTTAAGGTCTTTTTATCTTGTGTTTGCCAGTACAGATAATCTTCCCACGCTTCATCAGACCAAATCTTATTCATCAGCCACCTCTATCAAATCGTGAGCAACCCCTTTGCCTGCCCTAATGCTTTCGATTGATTTTTTAATTCGCTTTTGATTGTACTCGTTAAAAAAATCGTCAGAACCAACAGAAATCTCGAAAGGTATCTTTCTTTCCCTTACAACTGCTTTAGTAAATATTGTAAATGCCGTTGTCATGTTCATTCCAAATTCAGAGAAAAGGTATTCTGCCTGTTTTTTTAAATCTTCATCCATGCGAATATTAATAGTTGTTTGTGCCATTAGAAACACTCCTTACATTAATTATAGTATATACATCGTATCATATACTATAATTAATGTAAATACATTGCATGTACAATGTAATAATATTGAGTGGAAATTGAATAATTGGGGTTAGTCCTTTATCGCCTTTAATGTTTTAGGCCAAAGACAGATTCCGGCTTTTTGCTATACTTACATAAGTATTAACCACCTATTGAATTTATCGGTATAAAATAGTTATAATAAGAATAATCTGTCATTTTTGGGGTTGATGTAAATGGTTAATTTTAAAGCTGTTCTTTTTTTCATCGTAAACTGGTTACAAATTTCCTCTTGGTTTTTTAGGACAAGCCTAATGTCTAATACAGCCAAAGACTTAGAAATATTAGCACTTCGTAGTCAGTTGGCAATGGTGCAAAAGGATATTTTCATGGGCAAGATTTCCAAGCCACGCTTTAAGCCTGCATTACGCTGTCTATGGGTTTTGTTGTCAAAATTTCTTCCTAATTGGAAAAGCTCTTTAGTTCTTGTTAAGCCGGAAACTGTGATTAGCTGGCACAAGACAGCTTTTAAGTTCTTTTGGAAGTTAAAATCAAAGAAAGCAGGCAGACCCAAAATATCTCTGAAAACAATAGCTCTAATTAAACGCATACATAAGGAAAATCCCTTGCTTTCGCCGGAAAAGATTCATGAGCAATTAGTTAATCTTGGTGTTATTGATGCTCCTGCTCCTAATACGATTGCAAAATATATTCCTAAGATTCGTAAAGCTCCAACAGATAAACAAAAGCAATCATGGACGACTTTTCTTAAAAACCACAGCAAGGGAATATGGGCAATGGATTTTTTTGTGGTTCCAACGCTTTGTTTTCAAGTGTTATATGTATTTTTGATTATAAGCCATGACCGTCGGAAGATTGAATATTTTGCTGTTACTGCTAATCCTTCCTCGGACTGGGTCGCATAGCAAATAAGGGAAGCTACGCCTTATGGAGAAACTCCCCAATATTTAATACATGATAATGACAGTATTTTTAGAGCTAGGTTATTGCAACGGTTTTTAGAAAACTCAAATATCAAAAGTAAAAGGACTAGCTTTCATTCACCCTGGCAGAACGGTGTTTGTGAAAGAACAGTCGGTATTTTGCGGCAGGAGCTATTAAACCATGTCATACCTTTTAATGAAAAACATTTGGAAAGGCTACTCGGTGAATATATCGGGAAATATTATAACCCTGCAAGGACCCATCAGGGAATAAACTGTCAAACGCCTATTTTATCTGCTAAACCTGTTAAAACGTTTGCCAAAACAATTGTTTTAGAAAGTGAGCCTATTCTTAATGGGCTTTATCATAGGTACAAAAAGGTTGCTTGATAAGATACATAATATTTAAACAGCCGACAGGGAATAGATTGGAATAGTTCATTTTTCAGCTTGTTTGACAAGCTTATTTTGTGCTGGGTTAATGCTGATGCATACAGAAAATCCCAAATATTAAACTGGGGTTTTCTGTATTTTGGGTTAAGTTTATAGGGATTTCTCTTACAAAACTTATTCTAATATTTACCATATTTGGTTTAGATTATATTTTTGAAGGCTACAGCTTCCACATCTTCGGTAGGCATAGCCGAAAAAGGAGCTGTCTGCATCCCGATATTTCCGGCGGTATCTATCGCCGCTACTTTGTAATAATAGGTAATGCCCTGTTGAACCTCCCGATCAAGGTAGGAAAGGTAAGTGTGTTTTTCCGCCAATACGGTGTATGGACCGGCTTCCTCTTCCGCCCGGTAGATGTTGTAACCGGCCAGGTCAATTTCCGGATTCCGATCCCATTTGAGGGTAAGGTATCCGGCCGTTGATTCGACACTGAAGTTAGCAGGCACAGCCGGGGCCGTATGGTCGATGTAATACTCCACAAAAGGCGCGGTTTCGCTCGTATCGCTTTGGTTGCCTGCCGCATCTTCGGCCACCCCTCTGATATAGTAAGAGCCTTCCGGCATCCCCGTCACATCAAGGTTATAGGTTATGGTAACTACGGACTGGGTGCCGTCTTTTGTAATGGTGGTAAGCTCTGTCCAGTCTGTTTTATTGGTTGATTGCTGCACAATAAGAGAAGTAATCCCTACATTGTCGCTGGCCGTTATTTTTAGGGGGATTTGCGTAGCAAAACGTCCCGGCTTGGGATTCAGGGCGGTAATCACCGGTGCCGTCGTATCCGCTGTCGTGGTGATGGCTATTTCCTCGGAGGGGGTACCGCGATTGTCTCTGCGGTCATAAGCCGTGACCCGGAACCAATATGTCGTATTGGGCTGCAGATTTTGTACATTCATCCCTAAGACATTATTAACGGTGCTAATCTTCAGGTATGTCCCCTCTACTGCCTCTTTCTGTTCTACCAAGAAATAGGCAAAATCCTGGTCGGGCACATCCTGCCATTTCAACAATACGCCGGATGCCGTCGGGGTTCCTGTTAAGCCCGTTACCTGAGCCGGCCCTTGGTTGTCAACAAGATAGGTCCTGATGACACTGCCGTCACTTTCATTTCCTCTGCTGTCGATGGCAATAGCCCGCACTTTTACTTCACCGTTCAAAGGTGCGGTGTCCCACGCAAAAGTCGCATTATCAGTGGTATTGACAGTGCTGATCTCCTGCCAGTCGTTTTCCGCAAGAGCATATTCCAGCCTGATGGCCGAAAGCCTGAGGTTGTCCTCCGCTCTTACGGTAATTTGGGCATGTGGGCCGATGATGGTATTGTTAATGGGCTCAATCCCTAAGACCACCGGCGGTATCGTGTCATCTAGTGCTGTTTCGCTCACTGTTGCGGAAGCGGCACTTTCCTGCCCGAAAGTATCCAGCGCTGTTACTTGATAATAGTAGGTCGGTCCCATTTCCACCGTTTGGTCGGTGTATTGGGTATTCGTCTTCCCGTCAACTTGTCGCAAGAAGGTAAACGGTTCTGTCTCACTAGCGGAACGATAGATTTTATAGGCTGC
>DHPU01000008.1:930-1536 GCA_002407935.1 Peptococcaceae bacterium UBA5356 | reverse complement strand
GGAGGTTGTTACGTCGGCCTGTGTCCAGTTGCTGCCGTCAACAGAATAGGCAATCTCCACGCGGGAACCTTCCCTATTCATACTGTTCGCAAAGTAGACAGTGACATTTTGGCTGGTACCGCCGATTGTACTGCCATTTTCCGGTACTACCCTCGTAATATGCGGCAGCAGGGGGGTCGCTTCCAAGCTCTTACTTTGCGGTGATGTATTGTCGGCGGCATCAAAGGCTTCCACCGTGTATGTATAGGTGGTATTGGCAGTCAACCCGGGATCCGTATAAGAAGCTGTGCCGGTTGTGCCGATTTTCACGCCGTCCCGATAAACCCCATAACCGGTAACACAGACATTATCCGTGGAAGGGGTCCATACCAAGGTAATGCTCTTGCCTGTTGCCAAGCCTACGGCCAAGTTGACCGGTGTGGAAGGAGCCTCGGTATCTATAATCGTATCGGCCATAATTATATTGCTTGCTTCAGAAGTATTGCCTGCAGCATCACACGCCTTAACATAATACTGGTATACCGTATCAGGGGATAGCCCCGTATCAGTATATTCGGTGGTTGTTAAGGTTTTTATCCTTACGTCGTTTCGGTAAAGCTGGTATTG
>DHPU01000008.1:0-695 GCA_002407935.1 Peptococcaceae bacterium UBA5356 | reverse complement strand
CATAAGCCTTTACCGTATATGTATAAGCGCCCGGAAGCAGTTCTGTATCGGTAAAGCTTGTCCCGTTTGCCCGGCCGGCCTCTTCTCCATTACGGTAAATCACATAACCGACTACCTTCACGTTGTCATTGGAGCCTGTCCAAGTTAAAGAGACGGATGCTGCGGTTTTAGAAGCGATCGCTAATTGCTGCGGAGTACTCGGCGCAATTGTATCTACATCTGTGGTTACCGTTACGGTATTGCTTTCCTCCGATTGATTCCGCACAATATCGTAGGCACGCACTGTATAAGAATAAGTTTGATTAGGGATTAAGCCTGTATCAAGATAAGTGGTGTTTGCCGTTGAAGCTATTCTAACTCCATTGCGGTAAATATCGTAGCCTGTTACGCCAACATTATCCGTGGAAGCCGTCCAGCTAAGCGTAACCGTGGCCGCTGCTTTGGCGGTGCAAGTTAATCCGGTAGGTGCGGAAGGCGCCTGCTCATCCCGTGCTTCTTCCAGTAAGGTATTCCAAAGCGGGGTTCTGCTAAAGACATAGCCGGTCTCTATCGGCTTGGTAATCGTCAGGATATTAAACTGGGATTCCGTTTTTTCGAAGGTTACCCTTTGTAAACCCGGACCACTTAAGATGGATTTATGAGTTCCCGCAGCATAGAAGTTATAACCATAGTACTTCTGTTCAAAATCCCCTTTT
>DHPU01000078.1 GCA_002407935.1 Peptococcaceae bacterium UBA5356 | reverse complement strand
TTAGTGGTATAGCTATATTTTAGGCACTATCTAAATCATAGATTGAATTAGTTAAGGCAAATTTATCTACTTCTTTAAGCCAGGTAAATTCGGTTTTTAATTCCTTGTTACAATGATTATTACAATCATATTTGGTCATTGATTTTTGTTCAGCTTTATATTGCTCCATTTTCTTATTCAGATAATAATTATAAACAAAACGTACACAGCCAAATGTTTTAGCCAGTTGGATCCGTTGTTCATCGTTAGGATATAGTCTGTATTTATAAGCTTTTAGCATAGTCAAATTCACCTGCCCTGCTTTTGAGACTGAATATATTGTTCTCCCTATATTTTACCGCAAACATAGGTTCGTAGTCAAGACCTTATATTTTGCGGTAAAATGTGGTTATATATGCACACAATAAAATCAAGCGTTAACAATAGATTAGATGGGTTTTTATTCCGACATATTCGTCACTTACTCACGACTGAAGTCACGAGAATGCGTGACGAAATTTTTCAATATTAACCCTTGACAACTTAAATTAATCCGCTTATTATATAACTGTATTAACTGTGTTATTGTTTGTAATACAGGAAGGAGGCCCTTATGTTTCAATTGGATGTTCGGGATCGTAAACCACTCTATGAACAAATTAAAGAGAAAATGAAAGCCTTAATCATTAGTAGAGCTTTAAAAACGGATGAGCGTATCCCCTCTGTACGTGAACTTGCTCAATCCCTCACCATTAACCCTAATACGATTCAAAAAGCCTACAAAGACTTGGAAACAGAAGGATTTATTTACTCTGTCCGGGCTAAAGGCAGCTTTGTCGCCCCGCTGGATAAAAAGGCGAACTTAGCAAGACGCAATGAATTAGTACAAGAGTTGGAAAAAATCGTGGCAGAACTCCTCTATTTAGATGAACCCCAAGAACAATTGCTTACTCTTATCCAAAGTATTTATAGGCAAAAAAAGGAGGTATAAAAAAATGATTGAAGTGAAAAATCTAAGTAAAAGTTTCGATAAATTCCAAGCTTTAAAAAACTTAAATATTCATGTTGATAAAGGATCGGTTTATGGGCTTTTAGGGCCTAACGGTGCCGGTAAAACAACCCTGATTAAGCATCTCGCCGGTATTTATCGTCAGGATACCGGAAACATCACCATCTCCGGCCAACCGGTTTATGAAAACCCCGCCGCTAAAGCCCTGATGGTATACATACCCGATGATCTTTACTTCTTTTCGCAATACACTATCGACGAAACAGCAAAATTTTATTCCCGTCTCTATCCTACCTGGAATTGGGATCGCTATCATCTGCTCAAAAAGGTGTTTCCCCTTGACACGAAAAGAAGAATTACCCGTTTATCCAAAGGAATGCAAAAACAAGTGACTTTTTGGCTGGGTATCTGCCTTCAACCTCAAGTGATGATTCTCGATGAACCGGTCGATGGGCTGGATCCGGTAATGCGTAAAAAAGTCTGGAATTTGATTCTCCAAGACGTAGCCGAACACCAAACAACCGTCCTGGTTTCTTCCCACAACCTGCGTGAATTAGAAGATGTTTGTGACCATGTCGGCATACTGCACAATGGCAGTATTATGGTAGAGAAAGACCTGGATGATTTGAAAATGGATCTTCATAAACTGCAGATCGCCTTTGCCGACGGAATTCCGGACGGATTCCCCCAAAATATCTTACCTCGAGAAAATATTCTCCACTGTGAACAAAACGGAAGTATCCTTCTCTTGATTATGAAAGGCAATCGCGAAGAAATTCTTTCGTTAATCCAACAAGCCAATCCGGTAATTTTGGATGTCTTACCTTTAACATTAGAGGAAATCTTTATTTATGAATTGGAGGGAATCGGTTATGAAATCCAAAACATCCTTATTTAAGGATATCACCTTTAATAAAGGCCTGATTCTTAGTGATTTTAAACGCTGGGGATGGGTCAGTGCTCTTTACGCTCTTATCCTCTTTCTGCTGCTTCCCTTACACCATATGATACGCAGAACACTCCTTGAGGAAAATTGGGTAAGAGCATCCTTGCGGAATTCGCTCGACATCTTATCCGGTAACAACGGACTACAAATACTGCTGATTCTTACTGTTCCTATTATTTTAGCGGTACTGATTTTTCGATATTTAAATAATCCAAGGTCTAGTGCGATGATGCATAGTTTACCTTTTAACCGGGAATCCCTCTTCTTAAACCACAGTACCGCCGGACTATTATTGCTTAGTCTTCCCGTCCTTTTGACAGGATTATTACTGATGCTGCTAAACATTACCACCCCATTGAGTGAATGTTATTCGCTCTGGAATGTTGGGCAATGGATCGGTGCGACGCTACTTTTTAATATGTTATTCTTTTTTATGACCGTTTTTGTCGGCATGTTTACCGGTAATTCTCTTGCCCACCTTGCCTTCACTTATATTCTTAATGTTCTCCCTTTCGGTATATACATCCTGTGGGACTACAATATGCAACGTTTAGTTTATGGATACACCAGCCTTCATCCTTATTACGACACTTGTCTGAATGAAGTACTTCCTATCTTTTTGCTTTTGAAAAATAACCGGGGTATAGAATATTTCACCGGGGGAACGATTTTTATTTATCTGATCGTCATTACTCTCTTTGCGGTAGCCGCCGCTTATTTTTACAAACTTCGGAATTTAGAAATTGCCGGTGATGTGATTAGTTTTTCCGCGGTACGGCCGATTTTTAAATACGGTGTAACCGCATGCTCGATGCTATTATGTGGTGCCTGTTTTAATGTTTTTTACAATCATTCTCTTCCCTTCCTTATTTTTGGTTATGTAATAGGTTCCTTGCTTGGCTACTTTACGGCTGAAATACTCCTTAATAAATCCTTCCGGGTCTGGCATAAATATAAAGGCTATCTCGGATATGTAGCCATAATTGCCGTGCTCTTAATCGGAAATGCCGCCGACATAACAGGTTATGTACACCGTATCCCGGATCCCGCTCAAGTCGAAAAAGCATACTTGGGTTATCGAATTTACGATGGTATGACCAAAGAGTATGTTTCATCTAAGTATTTTTCATCTGAGACGGACGGATACTTCTTTACAAGCCAAAATAACATCGAAAACATTACTCAACTACACAAACAGCTGTTAAAAAAGCCCTATAACGAACAAGGGAACAATTATTATCTCATTTATACGCTAAAAAACGGGAAACATCTTGTCCGCCGGTATGTTGTGAATTTTGAACGCAACGCCGCTCCACTAAAACCTCTTTATGAATCTCTGGAGTACAAAGAGGCCAGATTCCCCGTGCTTACACAAAAATCCGCTGATCTCAAGTTAATCGAAATCAACGATGAAAGAACAACCAAAAAATCATATGTGCTGGCAGATAAAACGGAAATACAGGATTTTGTCAATCTCTTAAGACAGGATCTGCTCTCTACTTCCTATGATGAATTAACCGTAAACTCCCCCTATGTATACATTACCATTGAAGACTATAACGGGGAAAAAATACGGTATAACCTCCGCAACAGTTATCACCACATACTGCAATGGCTCAAAGACAAGGGGTATTACGACAAGATCATGCTGCTGCCAAAAGAAATAGCCTACGTTACAGTAGAAGACGTGAAGAATATTAATATACGGGAAAAATCACAGGAGGCAGCACCTACTGTTAAAATTACGGATCCGGAAATATTGCAGGAATTATTAGACCTAACCTTGATCCGCAATGAATCATACAGAAGAGATAACTCCTACATGCTATGTTTTTATGATGATAATGATAATGATAATGCAACTACAGCAAAACCGTCCTGGAGATACTGGCTGTCAAAAGATACCCAGGTATCTGAAACATTAAGAAGTTACCTGAAACAACTGGAGTAAAAATAGAATATCCTTAAAAAATGCCAAAGAAAATGCTTCAAGAAAAAAGCGGGGTTTAAATAAAATCCTGCTTTTTTTCTTGAGGATATTTAATAGGGGAAATTATTTTTAGGCATGGGAAACATACCTGCTGAAGCCGCTGTAATTTTTAATTGTCACTACAAGCATGAGAAAAAATTTAGCTGTTGTTAATCTGTGATAATGCCATGGTATTTCCTCGACATCATCACAGAGCCTTGCTTCATCTGCTTGGGATAAACCATCCCACAATGCGAGTTTGAGGGCTGTGAAACGGGCAAAGATAGGCTTTGAGGAAAATACTAACACAAGAAAGTTTTTCGGATATTTGTTAGCATGGTGTTAGCGTTTTATATCTTGTCGAAATCGCAAACAAAACATATCCGCAAAACATTATTATGTCGAAAGTTTTTTGTGGTTATATCCGCAAAACTATTTTACAAATGATTGTTTTGTGGTATACTATCGGCGAGAGGAAGTGGTTCAAATGATTCCAAGACCGATGTATGTTGAAAAAATTATGGCGTATGTTGATACTCCATTTGTAAAAATTCTATCCGGCGTCAGGCGCTGCGGTAAATCCACTATATTGAAAATGATTGTGGAAGAATTAAAAAAACGTGGCGTTCCTGACGAAAGAATCCTGCATTATAATTTTGATTCCATGCAGTATGAGGATATCAAGACCGCAAAGCTGTTGTATGAGGAAATAAAAGCGAAGCTTGTTTCCGGTGAAAAGAGCTATCTTTTTTTGGATGAGATTCAGGAAGTGAAGTCATGGGAGAAGGCTATCAATTCATTCATAACTGACTTCGATGTTGACATTTATGTGACTGGCTCCAATTCCCGTATGATGTCCTCTGAAATTTCTACCTATCTGACAGGGAGATATATTGCTTTCCGTATATTTCCGCTCTCTTTTTCGGAGTATCTGACCTTCCGAAAAGAGTATGGCCCCGGCGGAACATATGAGAATTTATCGAATTACACGCATGCACAGTTGAAAAAATATACCTATGGCAATTTGGAGCATACCCTTCACAGCGAGTTTGCACGCTATCTCCGTTTAGGTGGCTTTCCTGCCGTTCATTTGCAGCCGTACACCCCGGATGAGACATATCCGATTGTAAGAGATATTTACAATTCAACTATTTTCACAGATATCGTTAAGCGCAATCAGATTCGCAAGGTTGACCAACTGGAGCGTATCGTGAAATTTGCCTTTGATAATGTCGGGCGTACCTTTTCCGCAACTTCAATATCAAAATATCTTAAGAGCGAAAACCGCACGATTGATAATGAAACAGTCTATACCTACCTTACTAAACTCGAAAGCGCATTCATTCTGCATCGCTGCTCCCGTTACGATATTCAAGGCAAAGAGCTTTTAAAAACTCAGGAAAAATTCTATCTGAGCGATCCGGCCTTCCGTTACAGCATTCTTGGATATACACCGGACAGCGTAGCGGCAATGTTAGAAAACATCGTTTATTTGGAACTACTGCGGCGGGGATACGATGTCTGCATCGGCAAAATCGGAAACTTCGAGATTGATTTTGTTGCGACCCGACAGGAAAATAAGTTATATATTCAGATTGTCCAGCAGATTGAGAAAGAAGAAACAGAGCAGAGGGAGTACGGCAGACTGCTCGGTATTGCAGACAATTACCCTAAGTATGTTTTGCGTACAGACGAATTTGCAGGTGGGAATTACCAAGGCATTAAAACAATGCACATTGCTAATTTCCTGTTAAGCTCGGAATATTAAGCGCTTACGAAAAGCGAAGTCTAACACAGTCAACAGGGCATATCAGAAAAGAACCTCGTAAGGTTCTTTTTGCTTTCTGCACTAATAATCTGTTTCAGTTTTTGAGTTTTCCCCACCGTCAAAAGATGTTTCCGCATAAAGTTATGGGCATCACAATGCTTCAACCAGCCCCGATAACTCATCACGGCTGCGGCATCCGCAAACACCGGCTTCCCCCTTGCCCGCATCTTACGGGTTCGGCGTGCTATCCGCAAAGAAGTACTCTTCCGCAGCAAACAATAATCCCGGAATGTTCTGTACCCCACGAAATCAACACCGCGATCATCTACCCGAAAAAGCTGCCAATTGTTCTTTACCCGCACATGCAAAACCTCGTTTAAGTATTGCTCTACCTTTTTCCTCGCCTGATGTAGTTTTTTCTTGTTGTTGCCAAACAAACAAAAATCGTCCATATACCGTACATAATGTTTTACACCGAGCGTTTCCTTCACATAATGATCAAAGCCCTCCAGATAAAAATTGCTGAACCACTGACTGGTATAATTGCCAATAGGTAACCCCTGCTGATGACTGTCAATGATGGTATCAATTAACCACAAGGTATCCTGATCCTTAATTTTTCTTCGGAACTGTTCCTTTAATACTTCTCTGTCTACAGAAGGATAAAACTTCACAATGTCCATCTTGACACAATATTTAGTATGCTTACGATCCTCCTGCAGCCACTTCTTTACCGCCTGCAAAGCATAGTGAATCCCTGTCTTTTCATTTATCCCATCCTTTACCCTTCGTTTGCCTTCACGGTTTTTCGAGAAGGAACCTACTAGACCGTGCCTTAGTCGGCGTCTCATTTTTGACCAAGCGGTCGGGAATACGAAGTGCACTATACTTTACTTTAAACGAAGGAGGCGGGCGCCCACATTCAGGTTCGCATTAGAAGAGTTATTATTAACATTCCAGTTGAACAGGCCGGCATTACTTCCATTATTCCAGTTACCACCCACCAGGGCAACCCTTCACCTCGTATCCCCTGCTTACAATTCGAATTTCGAATTACAAGCAATCTCAACCTATTTTGTCTTTTATGTATATACACATGATGAAAAAACTTTTTTAAAATCATTATGTTTGGGGGCATTTCCCCCAAACCCCCTTTTGTTTCACCCTCACGTCTGCCTGAAATCCTTCTGTTTGCCCTATTCGATAGTGCGACATAGCGGGGGCTGGCCGCCCCCGTTCCCCGCCTCTAAGGGATTAGAAGGAGGCGGGCGCCCACAGCCAGGTACGCAGTAGAAGAATCATTAGAAACATTCCAGTCGAACAGGCCGGCATTAGTTCCATCATAACAGTTACCACCCACCAGGGCAACCCTATTGCCTGTAGCCTGATAATAATAATCAGGGATATAAGCGCTGCTTGCCCCCACCGCCGAAGGCATCAACAACCAATCCGCCCCCGCTGAACAGGCAAAATTATTTACCCAATTATTTGTGCCGGGTAAATCAAATCCGGCATCTTGATATATTGTTCCGTAAAAGACATCGCTCGCAAAACCATGGTCGGCCACATATGGGCGATGATCAGCTTTAATGTTAATCCCGTCCACAAACTCCCACACATTGCCCCAAAGGTCTTCTAGACCCCGGTAGCTGACTGAAACCGCACTTCCGGAAGCTCCGTCTAACCCATCACAGCCACCTGTTTTTTGCCCGACATGATAGAGAATATAATTTGCTGCCACAGTACCGGGACATTCACCGCCGGTAACAGTAATTGTTGTGTCGTCTCCTGCTGTAGTTGTACCTATTATTTTTCTATTTTTCCATACATTTCTTGCTCCTCTTGTTGTTCCTACATCTATGAATTGATCTACCTTATAGTATTGACCTGTATCACTGTAAGAAACGATAATCTTATCATTATCTGTATTTCCTGTACCCTCATCAACTATAACTCCCTTAATTTTATCGACATCAGTATACCTTAATCCCGTAATTCCTTGTCCTATAGTGCTTTGACTATTGGTATCGGCATATTCCACCAGATAAAGCAGAGCCACGGCGTTTCTGGTCAGGGCATCGGCCTGCGTCCATTTTGTCCCTCTGCCCTCCGCTAACGTTCTGAACTGCCCGATATTTTGAGATACAGCAGGAAGTACCCCCGAGATAGAAGCCAATGTATCAGCCGTATTCGCCTGATTCCTGCCAAAGCTCGCTTTATACGCTCCCATGAGGATATAGTCCTTTTCCACCCCTGCCCGGATAAAGGCAGGATGCAGCTTAAAACCTTCGGTGAGCCCGTCGGCCACCCAGAATTCATGCACCTTCGTTGTGTCATTATAAGTATGCTTGTAGTAGAATTTCGGAATCTTTACCATCACTTGCCCGTTACTGCCGTCCCGTTTGAAGCCGGCATCCCCCAGATAGGCGTTGATTGTCCCATTATCAGCCGCGTTGCAAAGCTTCATCCCGCTCCAAGGAGAAAACCCGTTGAAATCCGCCCCGGCTGTTTTGCCTAAGGCATCCCCCAACCTCGTCATGGTTGTTAAGCTTTTACTGCTATCCCAAGAAGCCCCATACATTACCGCTGCCTTTGTTGTTACGCTTATGGAGTTAGATTCGGCAGTAGTTCCCCCGTTAACGACCAGTTTAAATTGATATGCTGTATTTTTAGTTAGCCCCGTTACCACGGCTGTAGTAGCATCCGAGAATAATTCTCCTAGAGTTGTGGCAGGCGTCCAAATAGTTCCTCCGTCTGTCGATTGTTGTATCTTAATGCTTGTCGCTTCTATAACCGCCGTCCAAGTGAAAGTTGCGGTTTCTCCATACACATCATCAGCAGTAAAGTTACAATCAATCGTCCACTGAGCATACAGAGTAACATTAGCTGTGCCCATGCTAAAGTTTGCCCCTGCTGCATAAGATGTCCCGCTGCCATCTGCCGCAGTATTCCACCCGGCAAAGGCATAGCCTTCTTTGACAAGTTCACCTGTGTTATCTAATACAGTTACGCTTACATCTTCTTCGTATTTATTGTTGTCTATAGGTACAGTGCCGCCCGTGCTACCGTTTCCGTTATAAGTCACGATATATTTAGGGATTAACTCAAATGCCACCGTTACCGTTGCTGCTGCTTGTAGATTTGTTAAAGTATAGCTGGTTGTTTTTTCTTCTCCTAAGATACTGCCGTTTAATTTCCATGCTTGTACCCTATATCCTGTATTCGGTGCCGCCGTAAAGACAACATCTTTACCGTGTTCTATTGAATCACCGGAATTAATCGTTTCAGTATCAACTGTTGCTGTTAATGTTCCACTTCCTTCTGCACTAAAGATAACAGGGTAGGTAGACTTATTTAAGGCTACCGTTTCATCCGCTGCTACTGCCGCACCCTCTACAGTTATCGTTCCAGTAGCCTCATCATACCCGATAGCTGTTACAGTATAGGCATGGTTACCGCTGAGAGCGGAAAATACAGCCTTGCCCTCTGCATCCGTAGTTTTATTTTCTGTCCCAAGGGTTACTGTTGCTCCGGCTATCGGAGCCTCACTGACATCTGTTACCGTAAAGGTTACCGGGGCTTTTACAGATACCGCACAATCTGCGGTCTTAGCTCCATCTTCTGTAGTTACGGTAATTGTTGCGGTACCGGCACCTACTGCCGTCACTACCCCATCAACTACCGTAGCAATCGCTTCATCACTACTGCTCCAAGTCACCTTCTTATTTGTTGCCTCAGCAGGCTTTACGGTCGCCGTTAAGGTTTCCGATGCCCCTACCTGTAATGTGGTCTCCGATTTATCCAAGCTTACACCGGTCACCGACACCGGTTCTACCGTTACTTTATATTTTCCTTCCGTTTCCCTGTTTTCAGCTACTACCGTGACGATAATGACATCATATGGTTCAATAGCTTGATTAGCCAAATCGGTAACAGTTGTCACGGTTTCACCCCTTTTTAGGGTTACTGTCACCGAGGCATTAGGATCGGTCGCTTCTACAATGATACCCTTAAAACCAGTGAAGTTTGATATTGCCAGAATTGCCCCTTCTTCCGTATTTACTTCTGCTAAGCCTTTTACATCTTGACCGCCTATTTTAAATGTACTTAGGCTCACCTCGTCATTTAGTGCAATATATACGGTTATGTCATAAACTGCCGTTGTCCCATTGGCGGCTGTTACGGTATATTTTACCGGAGTAGTTACCGAATTAGTGAAGTCTTGAGCAATCCCCGACTCAGGGGAAATGCTCACTCCGGTATGGGTAATGGTCGGCGTTAAGGAAGTTACGCCAGTCCCATAAGGTACGGTTGCCGTAATCGTTTTTGCCGTTTCGTCGATGGTGCCGATTACGTCTTCAGCCCCCAAGTCATTTTGCGAGGATTCAAATTTAAAGCCAGTGATAGCTTTCGCAGAATCCAAGGCAACAGTAAAGCTTACCGTATACTCCCGGGTGGCGCCGCTTTCGGCGGTTACCAGTACAGTGGCGGTATTATTCAGAGCTGTTAAGCCCGTGGCTTGCGTTATTTCCACTTGTGCCTTAGCATGGCGTGCGGTAGCGGTGACAACCGGTGCTTTTTCAGTTCCGTATGGCAATACTACCGTATAATCCAAAGTATCGGGGGCAAAGCCCTCTACTTTTTTCCCATTTACCGCTAAATCGCTTAAAGCAGCATCCCTGCTTTTTTTCTTTTTCGGCTCGGTGTATTTATAGTCTTCTGTGATTGTTTTCCCTTCCACTGTAGCCTGAACGCCGTCTTCGAGGATTACATTTTTCGCCGGAGCCTCAACTACTACTCCGTCCACGTTGGCTTCAAGCATTTCGACAGTTCCCTGCCCCTGTACGATGGCGGGCGTCTCGGCAACCAAGGTATTAATGCTGGTCCAAGCCGCCAGATTGATTTGGGCAGCTTGAGCTGTGGAAGTCAGAGTAAGGTTTTGAATACTGCCTTCTTGTAGGTTAATTTGAGCTGCGGCAGACTGTACTTCTATATCGCCAAATTGACCCAAGAGTTCTACGGTGATAGTAGAACTTTGTTGGGGGTTGCCTCCCTGTGCGATAATTGCTTGCTGTGTATTAACAACCACCTTGGTAAAGCCAGAGCCTGTAATTCCTTTTTCCTCCAGTCTGGCCAGTGTTCTGGCTTCTAAGATGCCCACTGCTGTACTGCCTTGAGCCAATAAACGGACAAGGTTACGATTAGGCACATTGACTAAGACATTCCCTACGGTGGTGTTCAGCAAATGAATACTGTTACTGCCGCCCCCGCTTATTTTGGTGGTTCCTTGAACCGTGACATTATTCAAGGTAACGTCTCCTTCCCCGATCCCTTCGGTGAGGTAGAGGTTACCGGTAATGGTCGTGTTTTGTAAAGTAATGCCGGTTGTATTGATGGTAACATTGCCTTCCAGCAAAGTCGTCCCTTGGGAGGAACCGTATGTACCGATATGGTTATAGAGGGTGCCGACGGCACGGTCTAGGACAGAAATAGCCTCTGCCCGGGTAATCGGTCTGGCGGGCTGAAAAGTACCGTCAGGATAACCGTTCATGTAGCCGCCGTTTACTGCTGTGGCAATAGCGGCTTGGCTCCACTCCGGAATTTGTGCTTGGTCGGTAAATTTATCTTTGTTTTTATCTTTACCAAAGTTTGCTGGCGGCAAAATCTTGGCAAAAAGCGCCGCGGCTTCCTGCCTGGTAATTGGATTCTGCGGCTTCACCGTTCCATCCGGATAGCCGCCGAGATAACCTACCGCCGCCGCTTTGGCGATTTCCCCGGCAAACCAGTCTGTTTCCGCTACATCACTGTAAATTGCCTGTCCGGCTACCGTATAGCTAAAGGCACGGTTAACCAAGGTCAGAAACTCCGCCCGCGTAATCGGACTGTCCGGACGGAAGGTACCGTCGGGATAGCCGCCCGCCAGCTCACGAGTCGTCCAGATTTTGATCCCATTTTCTGCCCAATGCCCTGCTATATCACCAAAAGAGGCATCCCCAATAAAAGATTCTTCAGGAGATGCGAGAGTAGCTTCTGCTTCCGTAAAAGAATCAGGAGAAGAACTTTTTTCTGTAAGAAGGTCAAAGGTAACTTCTTCCGTAAGAGAGACAGGTGCAAATATTGCTTCTGCCTGAACAGCAAGACAAGGAACGCAAAGGTTCAAAAAATAAGTAAGAAATAGTAGCAACGAGATATGCTGCAGCCTTTTCTTTTCCATAAATTTACATAGCTCCCTTCCCTTTTAGCTTTTAGTTTCTTTATTTATGTTTTTTCATGGAGTTTTCGACAAAATTAAAGTTATTTATATAATTCTTGATTAAACCTAATTTTCCTGCCTCCTTTTTAACTGTTTTCCTTTATCCATACACATCTTTTAACAAGATTCATTATCTACTAATAGAGATAAAAAGGCGCAGGCGAATCGTCCGTCCCTCTGTGTCTCGCAAAAGGGCAAGGATGCTGTGCCTGAGTATGTTTCTTTCGGAATATAGCCCTCCTCAAAATTCGAGACTGGATGCTCGAAATTCGAGGTCAATGTTGAGGCCAATGTTAATGTTCAAAACCGGAAACGCACCGGTTTTAGCCAAGGTGCTGCCGGAGGGTGACTATCATCGAGTAGCTAAACGTCCTTAGCAAAGGCAAGGCTAGTGGTACACGAGACGCCGACACGGATGTCGGCGTCAGGGCGAACTGAGCATGGAGGCGAATTGAGCCCGGTCAGTATCACGCCGAACCAAGCTTAGGACTGTTCTGATCGAGGATTTGGAACCCCCAAATCACCGAACAGGATGCGTGTATAATTCCGCCTACCGTATATAATTCTTGACACAAAAACAAATTCATCTTCGTATCGGTAAAATATCAAATAATTATCACAAACAAGGAAACGGTAATCTGTCTGTATATCTAGGACGGAAGATAGCGGCGCCCCAATTCTAGGATGCTCTGTCAGCCCACGTATCTTTTCGGTGATTTTAGAAACAAGATTTATTTCTGTCTGCGGATTACAAAGTTCTTGAGAAATGTAACCTTTAATTTTTGCCAAATCATCTTTAGCTTCAGGTGAAATCTTCAGCTTATACATCCTCAATCCCCAGTTCCGCTTCTACTTCCTCTATGGTCATCCATCCTTTCTCTTTCCCCGCCAATTCTCCTTGGGCAAGCTGTGACATCAGCTTTAGTGAAGCCTTTAATTTTTCATATTCCGTAATATCAATAATAGCAAATTTTCCTCTGCCATTTTTGGTTAAAAATACTGGTTCACCTATAGTAATGTCCCGTAGAATCTCATTATAATTTCTTAAATCTGAGATGGGTTTAATGTTTGGCATTAATAACAACTCCCTTCTTTGCTATTATTATACGCCTTTTATTCGTAAAATACTACATCAAATTTATCGTAATATTAACTGCGCCCCATTATCTTTGCCGCCTGTGTGAATAAAGCTAGAGTGAATATTTACTCCGCCGTTTGCTTAGTAGCGAACTTAATTACTTCGTTAAGCATCAACGGTATTAAAGCAAAGGCGATTACCAGTGTCCAGTCATTGAAAGAAAGCATATGAACCTTGAAGGCATTGGCTAAGAAGGGGACGGTAATTACACCAAATTGCAAAATAAAGCCGATAATGATTGCCCCAATCAGATACATATTAGAAAATAGACCAATCTGGAAAATAGACTTGGTAAAGTTTCTCATACTTAAGGAGTAAAAAAGCTGAGACGCCGCGAGCACCACAAAGGCCATGGTTCTGGCATAGGTTAATACTTCTTCGGAGATATTCTCCGAGGTCAGACCATAGCCATATTCATGTAACCCGAAGTAAAATGCGGCGAGCGTTAACGCACCGATTAAGACCCCGCCTAATATTGCCCGGAAACCGGCTCCTTGAGCAAAAAAACTCTCCTTGGGATCACGCGGTTTTCTCTTCATCACGTCCTTATCGCCGGGGTCAACACCGAGCGCAATCGCCGGTAAGGTATCCGTGATTAAGTTAATCCACAAAATCTGGGTCGGCAGCAAAGGAACAGGCCAGAAAAACAAGACAGATAAAAATACGGTAATAATCTCTCCTAGGTTGCAGGAAAGCAGGAAAATCACGGACTTCTTGATATTGCTGTAGATATTGCGGCCTTCCCTAATCGCATTAACAATCGTGGTAAAATTGTCATCCGTAAGAATCATATCACTGGCACCCTTGGAAACATCAGTGCCGGTAATCCCCATGGCTACACCGATATCGGCTGACTTCAAGGAGGGCGCATCATTAACGCCGTCACCAGTCATGGAAACAATCATCCCCTGCGCCTTAAACGCTTTAACAATCTTCACCTTATGCTCAGGCGATACTCTGGCAAAAACCCGATACTTACTAATTCTTTGCAAGAATTCTTCATCCGAAAAATCATCAATTTCCGCTCCGGTAATGCTCTGCTCAATAGAATCCGCGATCCCCAATTCCTTGGCAATGGCCACCGCCGTATTTTTGTGGTCTCCGGTAATCATAATCGTCGTAATACCTGCTTTGTGGGCTTCAGCAATGGAATCCTTGACCTCTAACCTAGGCGGATCGATCATCCCTACCAGCCCGGTAATGGTCAGCTCTTTTTCCATTTCCTCCGGCTCAATCAAGCTGTCAGTATCCTTAAAAGCTACCCCCAGTACTCTCAACGCACTATCGGACATTTCCTCCGCGACCTTTAAATAGGTAGCTTTCATTTCCTCCGTTAAGGAGACAATTTGCCCATTAATCAAGGCACTGGTCGAGATTTTTAAAAGATTATCGAGGGCTCCTTTGGTATGCACCCGGTAGTACTTATTGCCATTGTTGCTATTATCCCTTCCCTCATTTAAAGTAGACATCAGCTTGCGATCGGAGTCAAAAGGTTTTTCTCCCACCCTCTTCTGCTCCGTGTGCAGTTTGTTTCTTTCCATATTGTAGCGTTCACCAAGGACTACCAACGCAACTTCTGTCGGGTCTCCGGTACTTTGCCCATTTTCATGGGTCGCATCGGAACAAAGTACCAAGGATTTAATTAAGACCTGTGCATCTCTATCCGCTACAAAACCGGTTCCCTCCTTGGGTACCTCTGTTAAATTGCCATAAGTATAAGTCTTCACAACGGTCATCTTGTTCTGAGTCAATGTACCGGTCTTGTCCGAGCAAATCACATTTACCGAACCAAGAGTTTCCACGGCAGGAAGCCTTTTGACAATTGCGTTGATTTTCGACATCCGGGTAACCCCCAGTGCTAATACAATGGCCACAATCGCCGGAAGCCCTTCCGGAATAGCTGCAACCGCCAAACTAATGGCCGTTAGAAACATTTCAAACAAATCACGCTTCTGAATGAGTGCAATAACAAACATCAACACACAAATGCCAATCGCCGCAAAACCCAATACCTTGCCTAACTCCTCCAGCCTTTTTTGGAGCGGCGTCAGTTCTTCATTATCTTCATCAAGGATTTGGGCAATCTTGCCGATTTCCGTTTCCATCCCTGTGGCTGCAACTACGCCTTCGCCTCTCCCGTAAGTAACCAGAGTGGACATAAAGGCCATATTGGTTCGGTCACCCAGCGAGGTTTTTTCATCTTCATGTTGCTCTCGGGCATCTTTTTCGGCCGGAACCGATTCACCCGTAAGCGCTGATTCGTCAATCTGCAGATTGATACTCTCAATCAGTCTTAAATCAGCCGGAACATAGCGGCCGGCATCTAAAATGATAATATCGCCGGGCACGATATCCTCCGAATTTATCTCCTGCACTTCTCCCTCACGGCGCACCAATGATTTCGGGCTTGTCAACTTCTGTAGTGCTTCAATCGCCTTTTCGGCCTTGTATTCCTGAATAACCCCGATTGCCGCATTTAAAACCACCACAAAAAGAATAATCGTTGCATCTACGTATTCACCAATTGCAATAGTAATAACCGCCGCGCCAAGGAGAACATAAATCAGCATGTCCTTTAGCTGAGCAAAAAACAAAACAATTAAGCTTTTGGGCGGCTTTTCCTTCAACTTGTTTTTTCCATATTTTTCGAGCCTAACTTGAACTTCTTTCTCCGTCAGCCCACTCGTCGAATTCACCTTCAGCTCCTCTAAAACTTCCTCTTGGGATTTAGAAAACCACATCCGCAATCATTCCCCCTTCATTAAAGACCAAATATCTAAATATTATCTGCTAATTATCTGCTAAACATCCTACCGTTATTATCTACCTCCTTCTCCAAAAACTCAACAAAAAGACCCTCAACAGAATTTTATCGCGAAGATAAAACTCTGCTAAAGGTCTTACAACTTTGACAAATCTAACATGACTAATCAAAGGATAAAGCCAGACAGATTCTTAATCTGCCGGTTGTTGACTTTATGCCCCTATCGGGTAGTTACTCCCCTTTAACAGATGGATACTTTCAGCATCTTCTTTACTAGAATACCATTTCAAGCGTACATAAGCAATAGCCAATTATTCTGCAGCACCCACCCCCTGTAGCATCCGGTCCTCTTAGACATAAGACCGGTCAATGGTGATCACCGCATATAAATTTTGTTCTTTTTCTTTTATTTTCTGGGTAATCTCAGCAATTACCTGCGGGTCCTTCTTGGGACACTGATAAGGAATGACTACATCAAAAATCAGGTTAGTATGGGTAACCCCTTTGACTACCCGAAAATCATGCATAGATAAAGAAGCATCAATCTCCGAAACGATCTTTGCCGTCATATCCCGCAATCTTAATACATCAGGGTCGTCCATCGTGAGCGGATCCATGTGAATTACCAAATGAATATCCAAATCCCGCGCAATCTCCCGCTCAATATTGTCAATCAAATCATGGCTTTCTAAAATATCCCT
>DHPU01000013.1:27927-28077 GCA_002407935.1 Peptococcaceae bacterium UBA5356 | reverse complement strand
CACCTGTTTTTGATTAATAAATACGGTTACTTCTGTTGCCACAGGTTCCTCTACCGGCTCCGCCGGTTCTGCCGGGAATTGATAGTTCCCGCCCACATGCTGGATTATCCCGCCGTATTTTGCCCATTTGGTATTTTCGATGGGCACCCC
>DHPU01000013.1:27177-27732 GCA_002407935.1 Peptococcaceae bacterium UBA5356 | reverse complement strand
ACTTCATCATCTGTATAACGAGAACTTTCATAAATACTAAATGTACCCGTACCCCCCATCCCATTAGCATGCAAAAATTCCAAGGTATAGTTAGCAATCTTCTTATAAGAAATAGAATTCTCATACCCCGGCACTACACCCCAAACCCCTGCCGTTCCTGCCATTGTCAAAATAAAGGCAAGCAGCAATAATATTATGATTTTTCTCATTACCTAATCCCCTCCTATTTAATCCTATGACCTAATAATATCTAAACTTAATTTTAGCTTGAGTAGTCATCATCATATAATTAATCGTCATTTAAATGTTTCTTTGCCTCATTGGCCCATTTCTCAGTATAATTTCCTACGGCTGCTTCATTTTTATTCCACTCCCATTACCTTCCACAAGTCCCCCTCGGTATCAATAAGATCAGCCAGCTCACGATACGGAATAGCAAAATTATCGTGGCTGTTATAAGCCTATTTGCAATACTTTTCCTCCACCATTTGCTTAATTCTGGGGTTTTGGATCCGAATTAGCTGTTCCGATCGCGATATATGTTTTTCGATTATG
>DHPU01000013.1:0-26983 GCA_002407935.1 Peptococcaceae bacterium UBA5356 | reverse complement strand
TATATGTTTCGAATGAAGCTTCCAAAAAATCAATATCTTCTTGCAATAATGGATGTTTTAACCAAAAGTATGATTTGTTTTTCTACTGTATATATATCCACGCCGGATCTAAAACGTAAACCTACCAAGACTGTACCTTCAAAAACTTTTTATATAAATCTTTTTCCGTGATCTTATTTGCCACCAGATCAACCAAATCTTTTGTGGCTTTATTTCTTCTTTAAAACGGATTAATTAACAAGCGACCACAATTGTCACAATGATAAAATCCTTTCCCTTCTTTAACCTCTTTCACCAACATAAAAGGGACACTAATCCGGCACCCTGTACAAGTACCCTTTTTTAGCATCGCCACAAAATTCAAAGGATAGCGTTTTTCAGCCAACTCATATAAGCGAATCGCCTCGGAGGACAACTGTTCCCGTACCTCTGCCTGTTTGCTTTTTACCTCTGCCAATTTTAATTCAAGCTGTGTTTTAATTCTTTTATACTCCCGTACTCCTTCGTTATATTCCCTTTTCCAAATCTTAACAGCTTCTTTCATTTCTTCTTTCTTTTGACGATACTCCTCAATTTTTTGGGTGATTTCCCAATACATCTTTTCTGTTTCCTTACTTTGCTCTTCCATCTTTAAAACAGACTGTTGCAAAGAAAGCAGTTCTTTGGAAGAACCTCCTTTAGGATCATAAAGCTTCCCCTTACTTCCCTTAGTCTGTTCTAATAATTTATTAACTTTCTGTTCCAGCTCTTCAATCTGCTTTTCTCCTTCGCTAATTCCCTGCAAGAGAGCCTCCGTTTCTTTTTCCCCTTTCTGCACCTTACCCTGTAGTACCTTTAAATTCTTCAGTAAAGCTCTTAACTCTTCCGTATTTTGTAAAGCCGCTTCCTCCCGTTTAAGCTCCTGTAACTGCCACAATAATTTCCCCTGACTCATCAATTTCTCTTGACTCATCAAATCTTCCCCCCTTCCAAATAATCAAGCAGCCTTTCCTTCAACTCCTTTATTTTTTGCAACCGTTGCGTATATTCTCGGTAACGAAGCCGGGCATCTTCCTGAGTTGATTGAGCTAACTGCTGTAAAACAATTTGCAACCCTTCCAGATCCCGGTTCAATAACTCCGGCAACAAAGGATGTCTGTTTTGAATTAATAACGGTCCATATGCCGCTTCTAACTCCCTGGCTAAAGCCGGCTTTGCTCCTATTATTTGATAATACTGCCTATCTTCATAAATTAATTCTTCCTGGGTAATACGCCAATCATGCTCCTGTAACCAAAAACGCACCGTTTCCGCATTATTCATAGGCTGAAGAATCAATTTTTGCAACTTATTGATTACGTGAGGGGCTCTTTCCAGAATCTCCTGAATGGTCGCTCCTCCCATCCCGGCGATAACCACCAGTTCTACTTCCCCAGCCTTAATTACAGCTAAACCATCACCCAGCCTTAATTCTATCTTATCCTGCAAATGAGCTTCCTGTACCATCTGTTGAGCCCTTTCATAAGGGCCTTGGTGAACATCCACCCCAATAACATAAGGAGCGCTTTTTTCCCTGACTAGATAACAAGGCAAAAGAGCGTGATCTGTTCCTATATCAGCCACCCTTGCTCCTGCCGGTACCATCTGAGCTAAAGCCATAAGACGTTGCGATAATTTTAACACCAATTAAATAAATCTCCTTTCCACTAATCCTATTTTACTATAATCTGCGTAAATTACCAATGAAACCAAAAAAAGAATGTCACAAAAAGATTTTGTGACATTCTTCCTTTTTCATCATTTGGTGGGCGATGACAGGATCGAACTGCCGACATCCTGCTTGTAAGGCAGGCGCTCTCCCAGCTGAGCTAATCGCCCGCATCGTGGTGGGCCCACCTGGGATCGAACCAGGGACCAACCGGTTATGAGCCGGTTGCTCTACCGCTGAGCTATAGGCCCAATTAACTTTCCAACGCGACATTAATCATTTTATAATAATTATGCCCATAGGTCAAGACCTAATTTAATCCAGATAATCTTTTAATTTACGACTACGACTGGGATGCCTTAATTTACGCAAGGCTTTTGCTTCAATCTGTCTAATTCTTTCCCTGGTAACCCCAAACTGCTGTCCTACTTCTTCCAAGGTACGAGCCCGTCCATCATCTAATCCGAAACGCAAGCGCAGTACCCTTTCTTCCCTAGGCGTAAGTGTCTCTAAAACCTCTTCTAACTGTTCCTTTAAAAGGATAAACGAAGCAGCTTCCGCAGGAGCAGGAGCATCTTCATCTTCGATAAAATCCCCCAAATGGCTGTCTTCTTCTTCTCCAATAGGAGTCTCCAAAGAAACCGGTTCCTGGGCAATTTTTAAAATCTCCCTTACCCTTTCTACGGAAATTTCCATTTCCTCCGCTATTTCTTCCGGAACAGGATCTCTTCCTAATTCTTGAAGAAGTTGACGAGATACCCTAATCAATTTATTAATAGTTTCCACCATATGCACAGGAATACGAATAGTTCTAGCTTGATCGGCTATAGCCCTGGTAATAGCCTGCCTAATCCACCATGTCGCATAAGTACTAAATTTAAAACCTTTCCGAAAATCAAATTTTTCTACCGCTTTAATCAACCCCAAATTACCTTCCTGAATAAGATCAAGAAAGAGCATGCCTCGTCCAACGTAACGCTTCGCAATACTTACTACTAGCCTTAAGTTGGCCTCCGCTAATCTGCGTTTAGCCTCCTCATCTCCATTTTCCATTCTTTGCGCCAACTCAACTTCTTCTTCAGCTGAAAGAAGAGCAACCCGCCCAATTTCCTTCAAATACATCCGAACAGGGTCATCTATTCCTACCCCTTCCGGCACAGAAAGATCAATCTCAGCATCTTCTTCCTCCTCTTCAGATTGTGCATCCAAGGCTTCTTCTTCCAAACTCTCTATCTCCGAAGTATCAGGAATAACATCGATTCCCACGGAACCCAAAAACTCAATTATCTCATCTATTTGATCCGAAGTTAATTCCACACCCTGAATAGCACTTGCAATTTCATTATAAGTAAGCGCTCCTCGTTTTTTCCCTTTTTTAACTAATTCCTTAAATCCTTCTGCCTTCACTTGTTCAAAATCTTTTTCAGTTTTCAAAAGTATTCCCCCCCTTCGCCAGGGTTGACACCAGGCTTTGTCTTTCTCTAATCAGTCTCTGAAGCTCAGCCATGATTTCTAAAGATTTGGTGACATTACCACTTTTTTCATATTCAGTCATCAAAGAATTTTTCTCTGTTATTTTTTGATTAAGCAACTCTATTTGCAAAGTAATTACACAATCCTTATATATTCTTTCCCAATCCAGCGGAAGTTCATCATCTAGCAGAATTTCCGTTAATATTTGCCTAGCTTCAACATTATCAAGCTGAGTAATTAAATCTTCAGCCTTTATATTATGACCAGCCTGACGTAATAAATAATTGGTTTGATAAATTTCTTTGTATAAAGCATGATTAAATAGCGTATTACCTCCGGATTTTTCAATATCGGCAATAATTTCAGGTACTTCCATGACCATACGAATTAAAAACCGTTGGCCTTTTTCTACCGCCGTAATATTTTGCTCCATATTCCGCTGTGCTTTTTCCTTACCTACCTCACTATTAACTACCCCAGTCTGAAACTTTCTAATCTCAGCATGAATTGCTGTTTCAGAGAAAGAAAGCCGTTCCGCCATCATTTGAATAAATCCTTGGCGTTCCACCGGGCTTTGAATATTATATAAATCAGGTAAAAGCGCCTGGATAATTTGCACTTTACCCGCAATCGTATCCTTGTTGTATTTCTCCATTTGCTTGCCTAATTTATATTCAACAAGGGGAGAAGCCTGTTCAATTAGCTTTAAAAAATAATCCTTACCCTTTTTTCTTAAACATTCATCCGGATCTTTTCCGTCCGGTATAGTCATTACAGCTACTTTAATTCCCAACCGCCTTAATACATCAAGTCCGCGCATACTGGCTTCCTGCCCGGCAACATCCGCATCAAAGCATAAAACAGTATTATAGGTATAGCGCATCAATAGTTTACCATGATCAGTCGTTAAAGCGGTTCCCAGTGTGCCTACAGCCTGAGTAACTCCATATTGATGAGCTGTAATAACATCCATATAACCTTCCATGAGAATAGCCTGTTCATGCTTCCTGATCGCAGCTCTAGCTAAATTAAGTCCATAAAGCTGCCTACCTTTACTAAAAAGAGGTGTGTCCGGGGAATTTAAATACTTAGGCTGTGAATCATCTAGTACCCTGCCGCCAAATCCGATAATTTGGCCTCTATCATTTGGAATCGGGAAAATTAAGCGATTACGGAACCGATCTACCAGCGTTCCTCTCTGTCCTTTAACAGCTAATCCCAAGGTAATAATCTCTTCTTCCGCAACTCCTTTCTCCAACAAAAAGCTACTTAGTTCATCCCAAGAATCAGGAGCAAAACCCAATAAGAATTTTGCGCAAATCTCTTTCTCCAAACCACGCTTATGAAGATAATCAACTGCTTTCTTCCCTCTAGAATCAGCCAGCATCTTTTGAAAAAAGTTCACTGCCAATTCATTAATATGATAATATCTTTTTCTTAATGAATCTTGCCTGGCCTTCTCCGGAGATAGCTCTTTTTGCGGTACCGGAACTCCACAAAGTTTAGCCAGATGTGCTACAGCATCAATAAAAGTGAGCCCACCTCTTTCCATGAGGAAAGTATAAACGTTTCCTCCTTTTCCACAACCGAAGCAGTGAAAAATCTGTTTGTGAGGTGAAACTACAAAAGATGATGTTTTCTCCGCATGAAAAGGGCATAATCCTACATAATTTTGTCCCCGCTTCTTTAGTGGCACATAATCCTTAATAATGTCCACTATATTTACCCGGTTACGCAGGTCATCAATAAATTCTTGGGAAATTTGTCCGGGCACACATCTCAACACCTTATTTATATTTTAAAATCATTTCGCCATAAATACTCTTTTCTCCTGCTTTTTTTACAAATATACAGAACATAATTACCATTTATTCGTGATTTATTTTAAATTCCCTTCTTAATAATTACTTTAATTCTCAAAATCACGTTTTGTTTGAATACAAGAACGAGGAAGAACTAACTCTTTAAAGACATTTGTGCAATAATTATCAGTCATTCCGGAGATATAATCTGCTACTCCCCTTTCCACCCCTTCATCCAGGGCAATTTTTAGATAAAACTCTGGAAGTTCTTCATGATTCTTTACATAATAAGCAAATAAAAATTCTACAACGTAGATCGCCTTTTGTCTTTCCGCCATACACAAAGGTCCTTTATAAACCATTTCAAACATAAACTTACGTAAACCCTTGAGTGCTTCATTAATTGACGGACTAAGACTAACTTTTAAACGTCCGACCGCAAAATTTTTCCTGCTATTTTGCACCAAATCCTGGACAAGTGTCGTGATCCTAGCACTATGATCATAACCTAATACTTGCAAATACTCTTGAGGAATATCACTTAATTTTAATACCCCAGCTCTGATACTGTCATCAATATCATGCTGAATATAGGCTATTTTATCGGAAAAACGTACTACCTGACCCTCTAGTGTATTGTCATTGTCGTCTTTTTTTTCTAACCCGCTATGACCAAGAACTCCCTGCAACGTTTCTTGGGTCAAATTAAGCCCGGGTCCCTTTTTCCCTTGTTCTATCCGTGTTAAGACTCTGACACTATTCTCATTATGGCGAAAGCCACTCGGAAGTAACTTATTTAATACTTCCTCTCCGGTATGCGAAAAAGGGGTATGTCCCACATCATGTCCTAAAGCAATTGCTTCAATTAAATCTAAATTTAATCTTAAGGCTTTGCCTACTGTCCGGGAAATTTGGCTTACCTCCAAAGTATGTGTTAAACGAGTACGATAATGATCATTGCCCGGAGAAATATAAACCTGTGTTTTATGTTTAAGGCGACGAAAAGATTTGGAATGAATTATTCTATCTCTGTCCCGCATAAAACATGTTCTAAGTAAATCAGGTTCTTCAGCTCGCTCCCTGCCTTTAGTTTGCGAAGACTTCATGGCATAAGGGGCCAAATAGCTTTCCTCCAAATTTTGCAGTTCTTCACAGATAGTCATTTCATCCCTCCTACTCCTACCATCAACGTAAACTTTGCGTAGCCTCACTAACTTCATAAATACGTTTAGCCATAATAATGATCCTTTCTTGAGCGCTTTGATCTTCCATGACCGGACGTTGAGCCGCTACCCCATAATGACCGCAGTCATAATCTTTCTGCCCACCGCCCACAATCGTTATTCCTTGTACCAACATCATTTCCTGAATAGCGCGCAGCGTACCTTCCTGACCACCAAAACGAGAAGCCCCAACAGCAACGGCACCGCCTACCACATTAAGCAGTTGCTTTTCTCCCCTTAAACAACGTGTTTTGTCCCAGAAAGCTTTTAACTGTCCACTAACCGAGCCAAAATAAACAGGAGACCCTACTAAAATCCCATCAGCTTCTCTTAACATCTTTAAAGCTTTTTCCATTAAAGTTCCTTTAGCACAAACTCCCCGGCACGGGGCAGAACAATTTGTACAAAAAGGAACAGCCATACTTTTTAAAACTTCCGCAGTGTGAAGGATTTCTACTTTGCCTCCCAGTAGTTTTAACTGTTCTAATCCTTTCTGCAGTAAAAAAGCTGTATGCCCATCTCTAGCCGGGCTTCCATTTATTGCTATGAAAAGCATCTTTTCTATCCCTTCCTTCAAGGTTTTCACTATTTACTATGCTATCTATGTATACTCCTTTAATTTTGAAAATCCTTCTTTTTAGCAAACAAAAAAAGCCCACTTTATAAAAGTGAGCCTTTACCCCATTTTATTTTCCTTTATTTCTTCTAAGAAAAGTTGGTATTTCTAATTCCTCAACACTAAATGGTTTTATGCCCATATCTATATTATTACTCTCTCTTCTGTCTTTATCAAAGCCGGTAGCAATTACCGTTACCCTGACATCATCACCCATATTCTCATCAATAACAGCACCGAAAATAATATTTGCTTCTGGATCAGCAGCCTGAGCAATAATTTCCGCTGCTTCATTAACTTCAAAAAGACCTAAGCCTGAGCCACCGGTAATATTCAAAAGTACGCCCTTCGCCCCCTCAATGGAAGTCTCCAATAAGGGACTAGAAATAGCTGTTCTGGCCGCTACACTAGCCCTATTTTCTCCGGAGGAGATCCCTATCCCCATTAAGGCCGCTCCTGTATCTTCCATGATTGTCTTCACATCGGCAAAATCCAGATTAATTAAACCAGGTACAGCAATAAGATCTGAAATCCCCTGTACACCTTGTCGCAAAACATCATCGGCAATACGAAAAGCATCATTAATAGAGGTGTTTTTGTCAACCACCTGTAAAAGCTTTTCATTAGGAATCACAATTAACGTATCTACTTTAGCTTTAATATTGGTTATCCCGTCTTCTGCCTGTGAAGCCCTCTTCCGACCTTCAAAAATAAAGGGCTTAGTAACTACTCCTACTGTTAATACTCCTAACTCTTTCGCTACTTCAGCAACTAAAGGAGCCGCCCCCGTACCGGTTCCTCCGCCCATACCGGCGGTAACAAAAACCATGTCCGCCCCTTTGATAGCGGCCACTATATCATTCCGACTTTCCTCAGCAGCTTTAAATCCAATTTCCGGGTTCGCTCCTGCCCCTAATCCCCGCGTTATTTTTGTCCCAATCTGAATTTTGTTATCTGCTTTGGACGTGTATAATGCTTGAGCATCAGTATTAATAGCAATGAATTCTACCCCTTTTAAGCCACTTTCAATCATCCTATTTACCGCATTACTTCCACCGCCACCAACACCGATAACCTTTATTTGGGCATACTGGTTAATATCCATTTCAAACTCCAGCATTTATCTTTTTCCCCTTTCCTTTATATATAAAAAATATGGTCTGAATCACCTTTTTATCTACAAAAACAAATCTCATCAATATGCTTATTCCACAACAGTCTTGCTTTATCCTTTTTTTAACTGAAAATTAATTTTTCCGTTTAATTACCGGTAAAGAATTATAACGCAAATCAATATATTCCACGGTCTCATCATTAATTACTTCCCCGTTTTCGATCAAAAGCTCCTGGATCAGTTGCAGCTTTCGTTCTATCTCTTCCGGTTCCCCAAAACGGATCTCTACTCCCTGCAGCATTTTTAAGGTAAGAGTATAGGGAGAAGACGCTTTGATTTCTGCCACATTTTCTAAAAATGTTTGATCCATCACCTCTATCAATTGTAAAGCAGCTTGTAAACCAGCGGTAGTTAAATCAGCACCAGGGCTTGCCCTCTCCTCTATGGAAAGACCACTAACCACAGGGAGATGTAAATTGAGCAAATCGTCCACCTGTTTGAGATAGATTCCTTCTATATCCACGGCCAGATAACCGTCATTCCCCACCACTAGTGCTACAGGAGTTCTTTCTGTAACCTTCAATTCCAAAGTATGTGGTATTTTGCGAGAAACCTGCACTTTTTTTATGACGGGATGCATGACTATTTTACTGATGGCACCCTTGGCATCTATTTTTAAAAGATTAGTTCCCACTGTCAAACCGCTTAGCTCTATCACTTGTTCCTCCGACACAGTCTGGCACCCACTAACCTCAACTTTTTTCACATTAAAAAAAGCAGAATTTATAAAAAAATAGAACGACAGCGCAAAGCAGAACAACAAGAAAATTCCTAGTCCAATTATAGGACCGCTTTTTTTTCTTTTCCCCACACTCTTCTCTCCTCTCAGCTATATTATAGCAAAAAGGTAATTCTTGTCCAATATAATTCTTAAAGAAAGGCTATTGCCTTTCTTTAAACCCGTTCACCCTTAAAATCTGCGCTCCCAAGCCACGCAACTTTTGGCCAAAGTTTTCATAACCCCTGTCAATCAGGTTTATTTTATCTATCACTGTAGCCCCCTCTGCAACCAGCCCGGCAATCACTAAGGCAGCTCCAGCCCGTAAATCTGAGGTTTCTACATAAGCTCCGCTCAGATTTTTTACTCCTTTAATAATCGCGACTCGACCCTCCACCTTAATATCGGCTCCCATCCGGCGAAACTCATCAACATGCTTAAATCTGTTTTCAAAAATTGTTTCCGTAACAATACTGGTTCCTTCTGATACAGCCATCAAAACCATTAATTGAGCCTGCATATCCGTTGGAAAGCCTGGAAAAGGCATCGTTTTAAAATCCACCCCTTTTATTTTTCTAGAACCTCTAACCCAAATTTCTTCATCACTTTCCGCTATTTCGACACCGGCCTCTCTTAATTTAGCAATAACCGCTTCCACATGTTCCGGAATCACATTTTTTATCAAAACTTCCCCACCGGTAATGGCCCCAATAACCATAAAAGTTCCGGTCTCAATTCGATCTGGAATGATGGTGTGTTCTGCCGAGCCTAATTCTTTTACCCCTTCAATCCTGATTACATCTGTTCCAGCACCCTTTACTTTAGCACCCATCTTATTTAAAAAATTTTGTAAGTCAACAACCTCCGGTTCCCTAGCGGCATTTCTGATCGTTGTAACCCCATCGGCTAAAGTAGCGGCAATTAAGATATTTTCCGTAGCACCAACACTAGGAAAATCAAGACAAATTTCACCTCCTCCCAAACGTTCCGCTTTAGCTTCTATATAGCCGTGTTTTTCCGTTATTTGTGCTCCTAATATTTTCATTCCTCTTAAGTGCTGATCCATTGGTCGGGAACCAATCGAACAACCGCCGGGATAAGCTAACTTCACATGACGAAAGCGAGCCAAAATAGGACCCATTACCAAGTTGGAAGCCCTCATCATCCGCGTCAAGCGATCCGGTAGCTCTACATTACCCACGTTCGAGGCATCCACAATCATTGTATTGCCGGTAAAATCTACCTTTGCTCCCAAACAGTCTAATACCTCTTTCATCACAGATACATCACTTAATTTAGGAACATCATGAAGTGTACAAACTCCTCCGGATAAAAGGCAGGCGGGTAAGATCGTCAAAACTGAATTTTTTCCCCCGCTCACTCTTACAGTTCCTGACAATCTATTCCCGCCAATAACCACATACTTTCCCAAAAACTTTCACCTCCCGGTGTCTTCAAAACCCAAAAGGACAACCTCTGTTTTTAACTCCACCTGATATTCTTGTTTTACTGCTTTTTGCACCTCCTTGATTAAGGCCAAAACCTCGCTAGCTTTCGCCTCTCCTCGATTAACAATAAAATTAGCATGTTTTTCGGAAACTTGAGCATCCCCAATCCGCCAACCTTTCGCTCCTACCCCTTCAATTAACCGGCCTGCTCCCTGAGCAGTGTTCTTAAAAACGCTCCCGGCGCTTGGCAGATCAAGAGGTTGTTTAGCACGGCGTGTATTTAAGTACTCTTTCATTGCCTCTTTTATCTCGTCACTATTCCCCGGTTTTAATGATAAGGTTGTTTCAACTATTAGCTCTTTTTTCTTTTTAAAAATACTGTCACGATAACCCAGCTCTAATTCTGCCGGAGCATATTCCCGTAACTCCCCTGCTAAATCTAAGGTCTTCACACCGGCAATTACCTGAGCCAAGGAACAACCATAAGCACCGGCATTCATCACTACCGCTCCTCCTAAAGAACCGGGAATACCCGCCGCAAACTCTAATCCTGACATACCCTTTTCCGCAGTTAAACGACTTAAAGTTGACATTAATATACCTGAACCGGCTGTAACTTGCTGCCCCGACCAAGATACTTCCCGCCATCCTTCTGTTTGAATTACTAAGCCCCTGATCCCCTCATCCGCAATCAATACATTAGAGCCGACTCCCAAAAAGGTTACCGGAACATGAAACTGCTTCGCCAGCCGTAAAACCTCCGCACAATCAATAAAATTCTTGGGACGATAAAGAAGATCTGCCGGTCCCCCAATTTTCCAAGTAGTATATTTCTGTAAAGGCTCATTACGAAAAAGCGGTTCCACTTGTTTCTCCGCCAGTTGCTTATAAAACTTCCCCAAATCCATCCTTATCTCCTCAATCTATCAAAAAACTATTTTTTCTCTTTTCTTTAAAAGGTCATACAACTCTACCCCGACAGTCCAAATGTTGCCCGCCCCCAATGTCAAAACCAAATCCCCCGCTTGCACTATTTCCGCCAGTCTAGAGGCAATCAATTGTTGATTGGCAATATATTCCACCTTTTGTCCTGTCTGTTTTTGGATTTCTTCAATAATTAAATTAGTGCTAACCCCTGTAAGCGGCTGTTCTCCTGCCGAGTATATCTCTGTAAAAATAAGCACATCTGCATCTTGAAAGGCTGTGCCAAACTCTTCTTTTAAAAACTTAGTCCTGGTAAAACGATGGGGCTGAAAAATCGCTATAACCCGTCCCGGCTTAACAGTACGAGCAGCTTGAAGCGTCGCCTTTAATTCTGAGGGATGATGGGCGTAATCATCAAAAATATGGATTCCCGCCACCTCGCCAATCTTTTCAAACCTCCGATGAACGCCCTGATAGATACCTAAGCTCCCAGCTACCTCCGCAAAAGATAATCCACATTCCATTCCTACGGCAACGGCTGCTAAAGCATTAAAAACATTATGTTTTCCCGGTACATGCAGCTTTATTTTGCCCAGTATTTCCCCTCTTTTTTCTACCGTAAAACTTATTTTAAAACCATCCGGCTCTATATCACGAGCTAGATAATCAGCACCCGGCATCATCCCATATTTGATCATTCTAACTTTGCCTTCTAATTTCGGTATTAACTCCCTCACTCCCGGATCATCCAGGCAGAGAATCACAAAGCCTTCCGCGGCGGTATTTAATATAAACTTATAAAACGCCTCCTTGATCTTTTCCCGCGTACCATAATAATCTAAATGATCATCTTCAATATTGGTGACCACGGTGATCTGTGGAAACAATTTTAAAAAAGAACCATCAGATTCATCTGCCTCGGCAATAATAAAATTCCCTTTCCCAAGTTTGGCATTACCCCCAATATCATTAAGTTCTCCACCTAGCACAATCGTCGGATCACGCCCATTTTTTTCGAGAATCAGGGAGATCATGGATGAAGTTGTTGTTTTTCCGTGTGCACCGGCTACCGCAATCCCTTTCTGTCGTTTCATCAGCCTGCTCAGCATTTCGGCGCGCTGGATAACAGGTATGCCGATACGTTTGGCTTTCACCACCTCTGGATTATTTTGCGAAATAGCGGAAGAAACCACCACCGTAAACACTTCGCTACTTACATTATCTTCAAAATGTCCGTAAAAAACTTTTGCGCCTAAACGCTCTAAGCGTTTCGTAATTTCCGAAGTACAGAGATCTGAGCCCGAAATATTATAACCAAGCTCCAGCAGTATTCGAGCAATTCCACTCATTCCAGATCCACCAATCCCAATAAAATGTATCCTCTCTTTTTCTTGCATCTTAGATACATCTCCTCTCCATAACTGCCTCAAACCTTCTTGTTTGCTTTACACAAAAAAATAGCCTACTCTGTAGTTTACTATATATGCAATTCTTTGAAAAGGTGTTACAAAGAAGCCGGCAGTAGTCTTCACAGCTTGTCCTTTTCCCACAACTGCCTTCTTCTATTTAACTATATTCTTTGATAATTTGTTTTATTTTTTCAAGAGCATCTATTTTTCCTGCCAGCTGACTCTTTTGAGCCATTTTTACCCTTTTTTCCCTCTCGAAAAGAATTCCGTCAACCTTTTGCAATAACCCTGCTCCTGTTAATTCTCGATCTAGCATCAGTTCTGCAGCTCCTTGTTCTACCAAAGCACGTGCATTATATTCCTGATGATTTTCCGTTGCATAAGGATACGGAATTAAAATCCCCGGTATCCCTTTAGCCGTCATTTCAGCCAGAAAAGCAGCTCCACACCTAGCCACACACAAATCCGCGCAAGCTAAAGCATACTCCATTTCATGCAAATAAGGCTTTATAATAACATTCCCATTATTTCCCCAATTTATTCCTGCACTTTGCAGCTCTTCCTGAAACTCTTGAAAATCTGTCTGTCCGGTAAGATGCACAATTTGCACACGGGGATCCTCTGCAAATTTTCGACAAACAGCCAGCATAGCCCGATTAATACTTTTTGCCCCTCTGGATCCACCGACTCCTACCAAAGTAAGTTTTTCAGGCGAAAATCCGAAATAATGCAGCCCTTCTTCTCTCTTTACCTCAAGAATAGCCGGTCTTACAGGTAAACCGGTTACAAACAGCCTGTCCTGAACCTTAGCAGGAAAATACTGCTTTGCTTCAGCAAAAGTCAATAAAACTCGATCCACCCGGCTGGATAGAAAACGATTGGTTAAACCGGGCAGGGCGTTTTGTTCATGTAACAAAGTGGTAATTCCTAAATGGGCAGCAGCCCATACCACAGGTAAACACACATAACCTCCGGTACCAATCACCAATTGCGGAGCAAAATCACGAATTATTTTACGTGCGGCAAAAAAAGCGCCTACCGCTTTTCCTCCCGCTTTAAGTGCCTGCAAAGACCATTTTCTTTGCCAACCCTCCACATCAATAACCGCCATCGGAAAATTTGTTGACGGGATAATTTTATTTTCCAGACCCGCTCTTGTCCCCATATATAAAAATTCTGTCTCGGGCCATTCCTTTTGGATAGCCTGCCCAATAGCTACAGCCGGATAGATATGGCCACCTGTGCCACCGCCTGTTAATATTACCCGCATCGCCTGATCTTTCACCTCATCCACCGCCTCTTTATAAACCTTACGGACTATGACTATAACGAGAAATATTCAAAAGTGTTCCTACCCCCAGCATCGTGATAAGTAAGGACGAACCACCATAACTAATAAAGGGAAGGGCTATTCCCGTTACGGGAAGAAGTCCTGTGACAACACCCATATTGACAAAAGCCTGCAAAACAATCATCGTCGTTATCCCAACCGCTAAAAGGCACCCAAAAGATTCAGGACAAGTAAGCGCAATTCGATACCCTCTCCAGGCAAAAATAAAGAATAAAAGAACTACTAAAATAGCCCCAATAAAGCCCAATTCTTCTCCTAAAATAGCAAAAATAAAGTCCGTATGCTGCTCCGGTAAATAATCCAACTTCTGCCTACTGTTGCCCAGACCCATCCCGAAAAACCCTCCCGAGCCTAAAGCATAAAGCGAATTAATCAGCTGATAACCTTCTTTACCGGCATGACTCCAAGGATCCCAGTAACCAATGATCCGGTTAATTCGCGTCGGATCCATTAAAATGAGCCCCCCTACCCCGGCAACTCCCGTTAAAGAAAGGAAGAAACAATGGCCCAAGCTTAGCCCCGCCGCAATAAGCAACACCCCTGTTGTTCCGGCAATAACCAAAGTAGTACCTAAGTCCGGTTCCATCATAATTAAGGCTCCGACCACCCCTAAAAAAACCAGATACGGTCCTACCCCGGCAACCAAATCTTTAATATTCGATCCTCTCTTGCTTAATCCTTTCGCTATAAAAAAGACCATACATAGCTTCATTATTTCGGAAGGCTGTATCCTGGTAAAGCCAAGGTTAATCCACCGCCTGGCTCCATTGATCGGTTCAAAAAAAAGCACGACGATCAACATTATCAAAGCAATCCCGAAACCGAGATTAACATAAGGCTTTAAACGAAAATAATCAATTTTCATCATTACCAACATGGCTACTAAGCCAAGTAAGCCCCACGTCAACTGCTTACGTAGATAATAGTAGGGATCTTTGTCTAATGTATCATAATAACTGGCACTAAAAACCATCACTATTCCTATGGCTAATAACAGCATGGTCACGAAAAATATAAGTAAATCAGGCCTCCCTTTTTTTAATCTCATACACTCACCCCAAATTTACTGATATTTTACCAAATTATGAACCAGCTCTTTAAAAACATCGCCCCGCTGCTCATAGTTATCAAACATATCAAAGCTGGCACAGGCAGGCGACAAAAGAACAAGATCTCCCTCCTTAGCTAGATTACCGGCCTGCTTTACAGCCTCTGCAAAGCTCTGCACCTGATGAACATTAGTATAACCAACCTTTTGTACGGCTTCCGCAATTTCTCCCGCTGCTTGCCCCACTAGAACCAGTTCTTTTACTTTTTCCTTTATTTGCATGGCAAAAGGTAAGAAGTCACTTCCTTTGCTTTTCCCACCTGCAATCAGGACAATCGGCTCTTCATAAGCTTCCAGTGCCTTAATTGAAGCATCCGGGTTCGTTCCTTTCGAATCATTAATATACCTTACCCCTTGATAAGTTAAAACCGGCTCTAAGCGATGAGCTACGCCCGCAAAAATACGTAAGCTGTGAGCCAGACTTTGTGCCTCAACTCCCATTACCCAACCGGCGGCAGTTGCCGCCAAAGCATTCTCTAAATTATGTCCACCTTTAATCCCCAGCTCCTCCACTTTTAAAATGTGGATAGCTTGAGCACCGTCTTTTGCGGTTATCCACCCATTTTCTACACAAAAGCCCTCTTTTAAGATATGTTTTCTACTGAAAAATAGAACCCTGGCCTTAGCCTGCTCGGCTAATTTCGCTGTTTCCGCATCATCTTTATTCAAAATTAACCAATCTTGGGCAGTCTGATTAGCCAAGATTTTACTTTTAGCTTTTAGATAGCCCTCATAAGTATCATGTCGATCAATATGATCAGGAGTAATATTTAAAATTACCGCTACCCGAGGTTGAAAAGTTTGCGTTGTTTCCAACTGAAAGCTCGAAGCCTCCAACACTACCCTATCTTCACACCCCATCTTCTCCGCCGTACCAATAAAAGGGACTCCAATATTCCCTCCGACAAAAGTGTTCCGTCCAGCCTCCGTAAATATTTTCCCCAATAAAGTAGCGGTGGTCGTCTTGCCATTTGTACCTGTTACAGCAACAATAGGAGCGGTCGTAAAACGCACAGCCAATTCCAGTTCACTCCACACCGGGATCTTGCTCTTCTTAGCTTCCAAGAGAGGTGGTGCCGAAAAGGGAACCCCAGGACTGACAACAAGCAAATCCGGACTTAACTCCGCAATAACAGCATGTTTCTCTAGAATCAGACATACCCCCAACCCTTCTAAAAGCCGCAGAGACTCTTCCTCTAGCTCTTCTCTTTTCTTTAGATCATTCAAAAAAACGACCGCCCCATGTTCTGCCAGAAATTTCGCGGCCGCCAGACCACTACGGGCTGCTCCTATTACCAATACTCTTTTCCCCTTCTTCAACATACCCCAAGCCCTCTTTTCCTTACAAAATAATTACTACCGTCAACACCGCAAAAAAAGCCGCAACAACCCAAAAACTCAAGACGACCTTCTGCTCACTCCATCCTAACAGTTCAAAATGATGATGGAGTGGACTCATCAAAAAAAGCCTTTTCCCACCTGTAACACGATAATACAGTACTTGCAAAATTACTGAAAAAGTTTCCAGAACATATACACCGCCCAAGAGAGGCAAAAGCAATTCCGTTTTCGTCAATACAGCCAACGAACCGATCGCTCCACCTAAAGCCAAAGAACCGGTATCGCCCATAAAAAGGCGAGCCGGATGCATATTAAAAAAAAGAAAGCCCAAACAACTTCCTAATAAAGCTGCACTAAAAAGACTTAAATCCGTTAATCCCCACGCATTAGTGATTAATAAATACACTAAAGACGTAAAAACCATCACCCCTGCCGCCAGCCCGTCCAACCCATCAGTTAAATTTACGGCATTTACGGTTCCAACAAGCACAAACATTACAAAAGGAATATACCACCAACCTAAGTTTATCCCTATCGTCGTCCCGGGCAGAATTACCTCTGTGCCTCTTCCCTGATATGCTACAACTACATAGGCAAACACACCTGCTAAAATCAACTGCCCCAAGATTTTTTCACGAGCCTTAAGACCCAAAGATCGTTTCATAATCACTTTAATAAAATCATCAAAAAAACCAATTAAACCATACCCTAAGGTAACTAAAAGAACCAACCAAAGGCGGGAAGTAAACTCATCCGTTAAAAGCAAACTTACACTAAGGCTTAGAAAAAACATGATTCCGCCCATCGTAGGCGTACCTGTTTTTTGTAAATGTGTTCTTGGCCCATCAGTACGAATTTGTTGTCCAAATTTTAATTTATGTAAAAAAGGAATAAGAAAGGGCCCACAAATCAAACAGACAAGAGCTGCTAAAAAAAGGGCTGAAAAAAGATTCTGCACGCCATCTAACCCCCTCTATCTCAACCAAAATAATTCATTAATTATTGTTTGCATTTCCTGCCAGGAAAGTCCCAAATGTTTGCTCAAAGCTATCGCAGCTAAATAATGAGAGATGTTTTTCTCTTCCATAACAGGGATTTTTAATTCCATAACCATTCTGTCTTGATAACTTAGTCGGAAATAGCTGTCCTGTTCTCCCCTTAAAGGAAGCTTGTAAGCAAAAATATCCGCTCCACCCGTTAAACCAAACCAGATTAAAGGTGAACGGACATTGGACAACCAAGGTCGCAGTGCTCTTTTGTCAGCATTATTCAAAGCAAGCCCACCCTTAGCAGGAAGATGAGCCAGTAAATCTTGAGACCCCTCCCCCAGTTGGGTAATCACCCCATAAGTAGGTTGACACAGCCGACAAAAAAAGTCAATTTCTCCGAGCTCCTGCCTCTCCAATTCTACAATCACCGCCTGGTGTTCCTTAGTGAGAGCCAACATTGTTAAGGGCAAACTCACTTCTAATTGACAGGTTCCTTGTGTGCATAATACTGATCCCTGCGGCCTTAAAAAAGCAGCAAGCAACTCCCTAGTAGCAGTTTTACCCTTACTGCCAGTTAGGGCAACTACAGGCCCCTTAAACAGGCTTCGCTGAGCAATCGCTAATTGTTGTAAGGCTTTAAGAGGATTTTCCACGATAATTAGCGGAAAATCAGTAAAGGGAAAATCTATTGGTCTGGAAGAAACAATTGCGCCTCCAGCCCCTTGTAATCTAGCCTCTGCTAGTAATTTGCGCTCACATTTTTCCTCGTTTTTTAAGGCGATAAAAAGATCACCTTTCTTTATTTTTTTTGTGTCGATACATACACCCGAAAATTCCGGCCACTCATCAGCATATGCCAGATTTCCCTGAATGGCAAGAGTAATTTTATCCAGAGCAAGTCCAAACATGGGTTCCTCCCTAATCTTTCCGCTTTCCGGTCTGACGTAATGCGTCTCTAGCAACTTCCCGATCATCAAAATGAATTACCTGTGAACCAATGATTTGATAATCTTCATGTCCTTTCCCAGCAATGATCACCACATCCTCCGGCTCAGCTTCTTTAATTGCTCTAAAAATCGCCTCTTTCCTATCAGCTATTCTTAGATAGGCTCGCTTACCAACCCCTCTTGCCAGTCCGGGAATAATCTCATCAATAATTTTTTCAGGGTCTTCAGACCGAGGATTATCCGAAGTAACCAGACACAAATCGGCTAATCTGCCTGCCACTTCTCCCATCAGCGGTCGTTTGGTTCTATCCCTGTCTCCGCCACAACCAAATACCACGATCACGCGTCCTCGCGCAAACATTCTGGCCGTTTTAAGACAATTCTTCAAGCTATCAGGAGTATGCGAGTAATCCACAATCACCGTATAATTACCGTCACTGTCACTATCATTATCCACATTTTCAAACCGTCCCGGTATACCAGAGGTTTTTTCTAATGTTGCAATAATCTGTTCTACCGAAATACCCTCTACTAATCCTACAGCTATCGCCGCTAATGAATTATAGACATTAAAAAATCCCGTTAACTTTAACCTCACCAATAGTTCCTGATTCGTATATTTCAAGAAATATTCTACGCCTTTGTGCGTGATTTTCACCTTTTCCGCTTTCACATCAGCATCATTCTTGATACCGTACGTGATCACAGATCCCCTTGTTATTTCAGCAAGATCTTCAGCATAAGGATCATCAGCATTGAGTATCGCAAATTTTCTGCGGTTTTTATAACTATGCTGTCCCAAACTGCTAAATAATTTCCCCTTAGCCGCCAAATAACTTTCCATATTCTGATGAAAATCCAAATGATCTTGCGTTAAATTCGTAAAAACCACTACATCAAATTCCGTATTTTTGACCCTTTGCAATTCTAAAGCATGTGAACTAACTTCCATAACCCCATAGTCTGCCCCTTTATCCAAGAAAGTTTTGAACAGTTTTTGCAAATCAGGAGCCTCTGGCGTTGTACAACTAGCCGGTAGAATTTCTTGACCGATTCTATTCTGAATAGTCCCGATTAGCCCCACTTGGTGACCAGCGTTTTCTAAAACCTTTGCTATTAGATTAGTTGTCGTAGTTTTACCATTTGTACCCGTAACCCCAATAACGTTCAAAAAGCGACTAGGATGACCACAAAGAACACTGCTTAAATCAGCCAAGGCTTTTCGGCTGTTAGCTACCTGAACCCAAGTATATTGATCAGAGCGATACTGCTCATTTTCAATAACTACCGCCGCCACTCCTCTTTGTAAAGCATCAGCAATAAATTGGTGCCCATCTGTCTTAAATCCGGGAACAGCTACAAAAAGAGCATGTGAAGTTACTTCCCGCGAATCATAAATTACCTCCCCTATTTCTTTTTCCAGCTCACCCGCAAAAGCTAAAATCTCTGTATTATGAATTAAATCTTTCAGATTCAACTAAATCCTTCCTTTCTAAATTTTCCTAAGGTCCTATGGGTTGCAGAGCGTCTTCCACCCGGGATTCCATATAAATGCTTATTTTACTGCCCAAGGGGATCTGCTTCCCCGGTTCCGGTTCTTGCCGGACAACCTCACCACTACCTTGAATTTCAAAATTCAAATTTAACATCCCCGCCAGCTCTTTAACCTCAGCCATATTCTTCCCCGTAAAATCAGGTACAACAACAGTCTCCGGCTCAGCTCCCTTGGCTGGGATACTGCTATAAAGCACGACTTTGCTATCTTCAACCACCTTAGTGCCGGCCAAGGGAAGTTGCGCTTTAACAGTTGTTCCTTTCCCCACAACCTCTGCCTTTAATTTATAATTGCTTAAGACCTTAATGGCCTTACTGATATCCATGCCAAGTAAACTCGGTAACTCCCTGGTCTTCTGTTTGTTTCCGGTGATCTTCTCGGGGTTAATTTGGGCTTGCACCTGCAAATACCGTAACCCATCTCGCATAATGTTCTTAAAAGCGGGTGCTGCCACTTGCCCTCCATAATAAACACCCTGTGGCGAATCCACTACAACAAGGCAAACCATTCTCGGATCATTTACCGGGGCTACTCCTAAAAACGAACCAATATATTCACTCGTGGAATATCTTCCACCAGGAATGACTTTTTGAGCTGTTCCCGTCTTTCCACCAACTCGATATCCTTCCAGATAAGCATTTTTTCCGGTTCCCTCACTTACTACAGACTCCAAAATACTCATCACCTGACGAGCCGTTTCCGGTGCTATCACCTGACGAACTACTTCAGGTTCAATGGTTTTCACCAGATTACCTTCTCGATCACGAATTTCTTGCACAATTTGTGGTTTCATAAGCTTTCCCTCATTCGCCATCGCTGCACAGGCCGTAACAAGTTGTAAAGGAGTAACTGCATTTGCCTGTCCCATCGCCATCGTAGCCAGATATATATCAGCTTCTTTCGCTAGTTTTTTACTGACTAATATTCCCGTGAATTCACCGGGAAGTTCAATACCTGTTTTTTTACCGAATCCAAAACCCTCTAGATAACGATAAAAAACATCCACCCCTTCACGCAAACCCACCGTAATAAAAACGGGGTTACAAGAATTTTGTACTCCTTCAATAAAGCTCTGGCTGCCATGTGAGGACTTCCAACATCTTACCTTTCTGTTCCCCACCTGTATAAAACCTCCACAATAAAAGCGATCTGTCAATTTAACAATTCCTTCATCCAAAGCCCCTGACATCGTTACTGTCTTAAAAGTAGAGCCAGGCTCATAAGCATCGGAAATGAGCGAGTTTCTTCTATTAGATTGCTCATAATTGCTATAATCATTAGGATCGAATGTGTTCCGCATGGCCATAGCCAAGATACGGCCCGTTTGGGGATCCATCACGATTGCCCCGGCTTTTTTAGGATTTCTTAATTTCATAATTTCATCCAATTCCCGTTCCACAATATATTGAATAGTTTCATCAATCGTTAGATAGATACTATTTCCATCCTGTGGAGGGATGTATTTTTGTAAGGCATCAGGTATTTCCTGGCCTTTATTATCAAATTCAACCATAATTGTTCCGGAAATTCCGCTTAAAACCTTATCATAGGTTTTTTCAATTCCTTCTAAGCCCTGATTATCTATTCCGGCAAAACCTAAAACATTAGCCAGCAGCTTCCCTTTAGGATAAAAGCGTTCGGGTTCTTCTACATATTTTATCCCCGGTAATCCTTTTGTCTCCCGAAATTCCTTTGTTGCCGGTAAAGTTAAAGATTTCAAAGCCTTCGCCTTTTCCTCCGGGGTATGCCGCTGAATCCAAACAAAGGCCTGGCGCTTCGTAATTAATTCTAAAATTTTTTCTTGGTCTAGTCCAAGTACTTTTGACACTTGTTCGGCAATTTCTTTTTCTCTTTTTGATCTTTTGACCTCGGCGGGAATAGCATAAAAAGAGTCCGTACTAACACTTATAGCTAAGGGTCTCCCCTTAGCATCATAAATTATCCCTCTTTTAGCTTTAACCTCAATATTACGGAACCTTGTCGCATACGCCTTTTGGCGTAATTCCTCTCCCATAACGAACTGTACCCATACTAAGCGGATAGCTAAAGCAACTAAGGCAACGGCTACACCAAAAAAAACAATTCCTATCCTTTTCCTCATTTCCATCGAAGCAGACAACTATATCACCCCAAATAACAGTCTCATCATCCTCTTTCTCCAGTCGCTTGGGCAACTAAGAGGTAGATTTTTTTAAAAAGGTCAGCTTCTTTTTCCGCAACTGTATTATTTTCTGTGACTGCTCCTTTTCCCTTGACTGCTTTATTTTCCGCAACTAGCCCTGCCTCATCTGTTGTAAGGTTTCCTTTTTGGGCAAAGGCATCATGCATCACTAAATATTCAATACTCGGATTTTTAATCATTCCTAATTGAGTAACAGCTAATTGCTCCACTCTGTCAAGTGCTTTTAACCCGGCAATCTCTAACTTCGTTTTTTCCATTTCGCTCGCTATTACCATGTTTTCTTGTTTAATCTTCTGTAACTCCCAGTTTAAGCAAGCTAAGTTAGCTTTTAAAAAGGTATAACCCAGCCCCATTAAAAAAAGGCAGGAAAAGAGTAAGGTACATACTACAACCACGCAGGCAGAAGAAGCTTGAGCTTTTCTATTGCTCACTCTTTGCTGCTTTTCCTTCGCTAACCCATACTGCTGTCCATAGAAATATTCCGCTCCAACAGCCTTCTTCCCTGCCATTACCAAGATTATTCACCTTTCCTTCTCTTTAGAACTTTAATCAAATTCTTTCCGCAATACGTAACTTAGCACTACGAGCTCTGGGATTTCCCGTAATTTCTTCTTTTGAAGGAATAATTGGTTTTCCGGTTAAAATCTTTATTTTAGGCTTCTGATGACAAACACAAATCGGAAAATCATTTGGGCAAATACACCCTTGAGCTGCCTCTTTAAAAACCTCCTTGGTAAGACGATCTTCAAGGGAATGAAAAGTAATTACCGCCATTCTCCCACCCGGTTTTAATATCTCTATGCCCTGTCTCAAAGCAGGAGCCAGAATTTCTAACTCATGATTTACGGCTATCCTTAGCGCCTGAAAAGTGCGTTTGGCCGGATGCGGTCCTTCCCGCCGAGCGCTGCTGGGAATGGCCTTTTTAATAATCTCCACCAATTGACCGGTCGTTTGGATGGGACTTTTTTCCCGTTCCGCCGTAATAAACAAGGCTATGCGTTTTGCCCACTTTTCCTCTCCATAATCCTGCATAATCTTGGTTAACTTTTCTACGGAAGCGGTATTAAGCAAATCGGCGGCAGTTTTTCCGCCTGTCCTATCCATCCGCATATCAAGCGGAGCATCATGCTGATAGCTAAAACCTCTTTCCCCTTGATCCAACTGATAAGAAGATACCCCTAAATCAAGTAATACCCCATCTACCCTTTCATAAGGCGTTTTTCTAAGAACACTTGCTAATTCTTTAAAATTACTATGAAAGATTAGATAATTATCCTCGCCGAAAGGACTTAACACCTGCTTAGCCGCTTCAATAGCTTCCCAATCCTGATCTAACGCCAGCAGTTTACCGCCTGGTAAAACTTTTTCTAAGATTGCCTTGCTATGTCCGCCTCCTCCCAGTGTACAATCAACTATCACCATTCCCGGTTGAGGCTGAAGATAAGCAAGTACTTCCCGAAGAAGAACGGGTTTGTGATAAAAAATCATTTTTAGTCACCTCAAAATCCTAAATCCAAATCCACCATCTTCTCCGCTAATTCTTCATAGCTCTCCTCAGCTTTCTGGCTATAGGTTTCCCATTTTTCCTTACTCCAAATTTCTATACGCGTACCTACCCCCACAATAACAATTTCCTTATTAACACCGGCATATTCTCTTAAATGACCCGAAAGAAGAATTCGCCCTTGTTTATCTATCTCATATTCAACGGCTCCCCCAAACATAAAACGGGCAAAAGCGCGGGCATTACTATTCGTAAAAGGGAGTTTCTTCAGCTTTTCCTCTAAAACAGTCCATTCTTCCCTGGTATAGACAAAGAGGCAGCCGTCCAGGCCTTTGGTAATCATCAGCCAATCGCCTAACATGCCGCGAAACTTCGCCGGCATACAAAACCGTCCTTTTTCGTCAATTGTATGCTGATATTCCCCTGTAAACATGCTGCCTCACCTCCGTTTCTACCATGTAAAATAAACCATCCGCTATACTCCACATTGTACCACTTTGCTCCACCCTATACCACTATATTCTCTTTAAATTTTAATTTTCCTCCCTTCTATAAAAATATTTTTTGTTTAAAGACATAAAAATAAGGCTGTTGCAATAATTAAGCCCGATCGTTATTTACGACCGGGCTCATCCAAGCTACAAACTATTCTATTCTTCTCTATTTCCTTATCCCTTCTATTTCCCCAGTTTTGATAGAAGCAATCCGGGATATAGATATTCGCTCCGCCAACCCCAATAGGCAACAGTAACCAATCTGCATCCTGTGCATACCCAAAATTCTTAATATATTTACCTACACCTTTGCTCCCATTTGCTTTGAAATCTTCCTATTAAATTCATCGACAAATTAAATAATTTTAACCAAAATTAAAAGGCAAGTTTAGTCTTTGTATCATTAAGTTATTGAAGTATTTTACTTCAGATTTCAAGTCGTATAATTTTTTAAATGCTCTTCACTTAGCTGTGTCCGGCAAAGCGGATATGAGGCATATTGGTAATATCTTGGATATGTTACTAAAATCCAAATAAACAAAAAAAATATAGACCTGTGATATAGGCAATAATGAAGAAGTAGAAAATGTTAAAAATCCTATAATAGTTCCCTAAAAGTCTTTCGAGTAGGGTAAATGTTTTATTTTTAAGGATCAACAAAAAAAGCCAACCAAATGTAACCCCGATGGTATATAACCAAAAAGGAAATTTTTCGTTCAATAATTATTCAGCCCCTTTTATGTTTTTCCTAAAGTATACCATTTTTTCATGAAATGATAAACCCCAGTAGAAACACTGAGGTTTATCAACATACTATACCTTAATTCCAAGTTAGAGAAATAGAACCGTATGTTACGCCTGGATTCCCTGGATCTGGTGTCCATTGCCCCCAAATATCCGTATTACAAAATGAACTTTCGGCCTGCGTTCCGGGAGCAGAACAATTTACAGCAGTAGCTACCCCGTGACGAAGAGCATAAGAATGACCTGCTTGAAGAGTAACAGTCACTGTCTTGTTATAAGTACTACTGTAAGTAGAATTGGCAGTGGCATTTAAAATAGCATATCCCCCTAATTCGGCACCCGTTGTCAGATCCAGTATGGATACTCTTACTCTGGCAGAAGCGTTTGCGTTGGTCAAACGATATATGGTTCCGTTATATGAACCAGTAAACCTGATTGTAGCAGATCTTGATCCGGAACCAGTAACATTTATTTGGTTTCCAACCCAAGCCCAACTACCTATATCTCCAAACGCCGCTAAATACACCCCAGAGTCAGCCCAGCCGGAAATACTAAAGCCCTCGCCATGAGTGCCAACCCCAGAACCTCCATAACCACAATTGCCTGCATCAGCAGATGAAAATGATTGGTTTGTTCCTATAGAAACACTAGTTGCCCCTAATGGAGACAATTTTGAGTGGTCTACACCAGCTTTATTCATATCAATTCCCATTTTGTTGATTAAATCAACAGCAGGATTTATTTCCGTAAACATCTGTTCAGCAAAAGCCGGTGTAATAGCAAATAACATGCTCACTATAACCATAAAAACCATCCGTCTTCCCGCTTTTTTCATACAATTTCATCCTTTTTTTTTACCTAATTAATTGTGTGGTCTGTTCACTATTTTTAATACATAGAACTCACCTCTTTATGCCATTTATTTTGTATATAAGAAACTAAAATTGCGCATTTTATAACAAAAAAATAAGATAATCATAGATAGCCAAATTTCTAAGGGTTTTTAAAGAAGAAATATTTAAATAAAAGTGGAAGTGGAATTATAAATTCTAAAGCTAAAATATACTCCCATAACCATTTCAGTCGTTCATTGCCTTTTAGGAGTAATTTTAACACAAAAGGGTAACATTTGCAATATTCTTTTATATATATATTTCCGGATTTGACATTTGAACCCTAAAAACGAGGTTTATAACTGCTAAAACCGCATGAATGGGCATTAATAATTTGCCTCTCAAAAACCCGGTACAACCTAATCCGGTGTGAGTATCAGTAAATTTCGTTAACTCACACAATTCGCACCAACATTGTTACACTCCTGCAATAACTTAAACTGATGAAAAACAAAGAAAAAAAGGAACCTCACAAGTTCCCTTCCCCTAAAATCCTTCTGTCATCTTCTGTTTTAAAGTTTTTAAGATTTACCTACACCTTTGCTCCCATTTGTCTGGATATTTCTTGAGTGGCAACGATTAATTCCTGCGTATTTGCTTCAAACCCCGTTTTCGTAATCCTTACTTTGGGTGCAGAAATACTCATCGCAGCAATTGCTTTATTCTCATTATTCAAGATTGGTGCAGCAATACAGTTAATCCCCCTAATTAATTCTTCCCGATCAACAGCAAAACCATTTTGCCTAATCAATTTTAATTCTTCAAGAAAGGCTGCCGGCTCGGTAATCGTATTCACTGTTTTCCCTTGTAAGCTGTTTTCTACTAAGAACAGCTTGATTTTCTCTTCCGGTTGAAAAGAGAGCAAGGCCTTGCCAAGAGCAGTACAATAGGCCGGATCTCTCCCTCCTATCGGGCAATCCATTCTCAAATTATTGTGACTGACGCATTTTTCAATATAGACAACCTCATAGTGGTCTAATATCCCTAGATTCACTGTTTCTCCTGTCTTTTCAGCCAACGCCTGCATGATTGGTTTGGCTATTTCACTGATACTCACTCTTTCAATGACTCTATTCCCAATTTCGAACAGCTTAATCGACAACCTGTATTTTTGATTTTCCTGATTTTGTTCCAGAAAACCGGCATATTTCATACTAGCCAAAAAACGGTGTACCGTACTTTTGTTTATTTTTAAACAATTGCTCACATCAGAAACGCTTGCTTCCCCTCTCTGGCTTAAGCAATTGATGATATCCAGTGTTCTGATTACCGAATTAATGACAAAATATGGTGTTTTTGCTTCAACATCAGTATTCCTTGTTACTTGACTCATATCCTTACCCCAATTCTTTTATCTTTATTAAACGAATTACCTAAAAATTCTACTTTATATTATATTAT
>DHPU01000006.1:26615-31446 GCA_002407935.1 Peptococcaceae bacterium UBA5356 | reverse complement strand
CATGGAAGCAGGAAAATCTAATCGCGAGATTAGAAGCACGTGACTTTAGTCATGTGAGGTTCACAAAATTGGAATATTAGTATAGAATGTTTTCATAGACAAAAATTAAAAAGAAAAAGTAGCATTTCTGCTACTTGGGAGGAAAGACTTCATCGTGAGTACCAATGATGTATAACGTATTCATTTGGTCTTTTCCTTTAGAAGTTACTTCAATAATTATGCGTATTGATTTATTTACACGTATTTCATAGAAATTATTTATTCCTTGGATTTTTTTAAAATGAAGAGAGGGATGGCTGGAGTCTGTCATAAATAATTCTATGGCTTTTACGGCTTGTTTAAATGATTTTTGTTCAAGTGACTGTATTTGTTTATCGAATTTACGAGTTGAACGGAATCGTCTGGTCATTGTTCTACGCCTTTGAGAAACTCTTCGATATCTTGAAATTCTCTGGTGTTTCCTGATTCAACATCTTTTTGGGCTTCTATCATATCTTTTTGGGTTTTTTTAGTCCAAAAATAAGCTTGACTTGATGGGATAAGTTTCATGGGCTCAATTACAATTTTATTATCAATTAATCGGATATCAAGTACATCACCTTCATTAATATTTAAGGTTTCGCGAATGTCTCGAGGAATATTTATTAAGTTGCGTTTTTGGACAAAAACCTTGTGCGGAGAAGCTTGTAGATCGGGCATGCAAATCACCTCGAATTTATATTATAATTACAGTATATACGTAATTGCGTAAAACAACAATATTAAAATAGCAAAAGGGAGAGATTTATATGGTAAAAAAACAATTTAAGGCTGAATCAAAAAGATTGCTGGATTTAATGATTAATTCTATTTATACGCATAAGGAGATATTTCTAAGAGAATTGATCTCCAATGCCAGTGATGCCATTGATAAACTCTATTACAAGGCATTGACGGATAATTCTTTGGGTTTCGACCAAGCCAAATGTGAGATTAAAATTAGTTTTGACAAGGATACTCGGATGTTGAAAGTCTCTGATACCGGGATTGGCATGACGCAGGAAGAGCTGGAAGGAAATCTTGGAGTGATTGCTAAAAGCGGCTCTTTGAATTTTAAAAAGGAAAACGAGCAGCAAGATGGCTATGAAATTATTGGACAATTTGGGGTAGGTTTTTATTCTGCTTTTATGGTAGCGGATGTAGTAACCGTGATCAGCCGAGCTTTAGGCAGTGAGGAAGCTTACCGGTGGGAATCCCAAGGGGTGGAGGGCTATACGATTGAGCCATGTACGAAAGAGACCGTAGGGACTGAGGTAATTTTGCAAATAAAAGAAAATACGGAAGATGAGAATTATGATCAGTTTTTAGACGAGTTTAATCTAAGGACGCTGATTAAAAAGCATTCGGATTTTATTCGTTGTCCGATTAAGATGAATGTTACGAAAACCGAACAGAAACCGAAAGAAGAAGGCGCCGAGCAACAATTTGAGTACTATACGGAAGAAGAGATTATCAATAGTATGGTGCCGATTTGGAAGAAAAATAAAAACGAATTAACCGCTGAGGATTATGAAAAATTTTATGCGGAGAAGCATTATGGTTTTGACAAACCACTGAAATATGCCCATGTTAATGCCGAAGGGACGGTCAGCTATCGGGCGATTATCTTTATTCCGGAAAAAATGCCTTATGATTTCTATACGAAAGAGTATGAAAAAGGCTTGGAGCTGTACTCGAACGGTGTGTTAATCATGAATAAGTGTGCCGAGCTGGTACCGGATTACTTTAGTTTTGTTAAAGGGGTTGTGGACTCCGAGGATTTGTCGCTGAACATCTCCAGGGAAATGTTGCAGCATGACCGGCAACTCAAGATTATTGCCAAAAATATTAAATCCAAAATCAAGAGTGAACTGGAAAATTTATTAAAGAATGAAAGAGAGAAATATGTTGAGTTCTTTGAGGTTTTTGGACGGCAGTTGAAATACGGAGTTTACAGCGATTTTGGCAGCAATAAAGAGGTACTGCAGGATTTGTTAATGTTCTATTCGTCGAAGGAAAAGAAGCCGGTCACTTTAGCCGAATATGTGGCTCGTATGCCGGAAGAACAAAAATATATTTACTATGCCTCCGGAGAATCGGTGGAGAGAATTGAGAAACTGCCGCAGACAGAACTCGTCGCGGATAAGGGGTATGAAATTCTTTATTTTACTGATGATGTGGACGAATTCGCGATCAAAATGCTGATGGCGTATAAGGAGAAGGAATTCAAATCTGTTTCCAGCGGAGATTTGGGACTTGCCAAAGAGGGAGAAGAAGACAAAGCGGCTGAAACGGAGGAACAGCAGGGGAACAAGGAACTGTTTGCTTACATGACCAGTGTTTTGACTGACAAAGTGCAAGCGGTGAAGGCTTCCCAGCGTTTAAAGAGTCATCCGGTCTGTCTTTCTAGTGGCGGTGAAATCAGTATTGAGATGGAGAAGGTTCTGAACGCCATGCCGTATAACAACCAAAAGGTGAAGGCGGATAAGGTGTTGGAAATCAACGTCAATCATGCGGTATATCAAGCTTTGCAAGATGCCTTTGCCCAGGATAAAGACAAGCTGAAACTTTACACGGAGCTCTTGTACAATCAAGCCTTATTGATTGAAGGGTTGCCGCTGGATGATCCGGTGGAGTTTACTAATAATATTTGTAAAATAATGAGATAGAAATAGAGATAGAGATAATTGAATAAAGGGAGGTGTTTGGTGTGCAATTTACGATGTTGGGGCTGATGTTTTTACCGGTTTTAATTTTGCTTATTCTTGGGATTATGGTTAAGTATTTTAAGGCATACTGGCTCATCTCGGGGTATAATACGATGTCGGCGGAAAAGAAGAAGAACGTGGATGTAGTAGCTCTGTCTAAGTTTACAGGCAATTTTTGTTTTGCCCTTGCGGTGTTGATCGGCGTTGCTTCAGCTTTATTAACGGGCGGATATGATGTTGCGGCCGGGGTAGTGTTTGCTTTATTATTTCCTGTTTCAATTTATATGCTGATTAAAGCTCAACAGTATGATGGTAATACTCGTAACTCGGACGGAACCATGAACCGCAAGGCCAAAATAAAACTAGGTTTATCTATTGCCTTTTTGGTGATAACCGCGATCGTAGTTAGTATACTTTTATATCAAAGCTATCAACCTACCGAAGTGCTAATTACGGAGGAGTACCTAGAGATTAAGGGACTTTATGGGGAAAAGATCGTCATGACGGACATTACGGAAATCGCCCTCATCCAGGAATTACCCCCAATTACCTCCAGAACAAACGGGGCTGCCATTGGCGAAAGGAAGAAAGGTCATTTTCGCTTGAAGGATCTGGGAGCGGCCAAGTTATTTTTAGACAGGGGCAAGCCTCCGTTTATTTTTATCGAGAGAGACGCGCAAGAGGCAAAAGAGGCGAAAGCCAAGCCGATAATTATCAATACCGTGAGCGAAGAGAAAACAAGGGAACTATATGATGCCTTATTTGCTGTTTGGAAAAAGGGTTAATCAATTTAGTTATCGGGGAAAATGGCAAGCATATACAGAGCTGAAAAAGCAGGTAACTACGGCGATTCAGGCTTTAGCTGAGCAAGAGGGCAATGATTTTAAGCCGAAGATATTGGAAGGAACCGAGGCGGAAAAAGTTTTACAGAAGATTAAGGTGCGTACTGGGCTAATTGATTTTGGGGATGATTTTGGTGATGATGAATAAAATTGATAAAAATACTTATCCTAGAGAAGAGAATAAACAAAAAACTAGGATAAGGGGGTGAAAGAAGTGGATACCTTAGCACTTATTTTGGTTATCATTGGTGCATTAAATTGGGGATTAGTTGGCTTATTCAGGTTTGATCTTGTAGCCGCTTTATTTGGTGGGCAAACGGCGCTTTTAAGCAGAATTATTTATTCTTTAGTGGGTTTAGCCGGGCTGTATGCCATTACATTTTTGATGGGAAACCGGATTACGACTAATAATAAAAAAGATTAGGCAAAAACAGGCGAGAAAAAAATAAAAAAAAGATATTGACATGGACAGGTTGTGTCATATATACTGAATACAATTTTATTATAATAATAGCGATGAAGGGAAGCTGTTATACCAAAATGTGTCTCAGAGAGCCGGGGCAGCTGGAAACCGGTACACAAGGTTTAAGGTACTCATCCCAGAGCTGCTTGTCTGAAGGAACTAGTAAGATAAGCCGGTTTGCAACCGTTATCTTTGTGAAGCAAGAGACCTTATTTGTTAATTTTTTTAATAGGTAATTAGGGTGGTACCGCGGGAATGAATCCTCTCGTCCCTGATAAGTAGTAAATACTGTCATGGATGAGAGGATATTTTTATATTAATTTTGCTATATTAACGTTGGCAGGCATTCTCGCTTCCCGGAAATTTGCTCACTCCACTAATAACGAGGCTTTTTCCCATCCAGGTATTACGGTAATCGATTTTTACTTTTGCTAATTTTTCAAACAGTGATTTTTCTAAAACAAAAGGAAGCGAGCTTTCTTCATAAAAAGCATCGTTTTCTGCCGGCTCATCCAGAGTCAGGCTCAAGCGGAGACCGCCTCAGCCGTGTCCTTTAAAGATAATACGAACGTGAGATTTCTCGGACCTTTTTAATTGTGCTTCAAGGGCTTTTTTAGCCTCCTCGGTAATGGAAATTTGCAAAATTTATTCCTCCTATTTTTAATTATTTTTAGGATACCACTTGCTTGTGTTTTTATGCTTGCAAGTAATGATAAATAATATGCAGTTTAGAAGAGGATTGTACATAGAGTATGATAAAATAATAAGAAGTATATTCAGAAGTGAATCAGAAGTGAATC
>DHPU01000006.1:19054-26516 GCA_002407935.1 Peptococcaceae bacterium UBA5356 | reverse complement strand
TGAATCAGAAGTGAATCAGAAGTGGAGTAGAAGAAGAGGAGTTGATAAGTCAATGAATGGAGCAGAATATATTGTTAAGTTTTTGGAGAAAAAAGGAGTAGATTTAGTATTTGGGTATCCCGGAGGGGTTGTGCTCTTTTTGTATGATGTCTTAGGACGCTCCTCTATTAAACATATTTTGACACGGCATGAACAGGGAGCTATTCATGGGGCAGATGGGTATGCCCGGGTGACAGGCAGGACGGGTGTGTGTCTGGCTACTTCCGGGCCAGGGGCAACCAATTTGGTGACAGGTATTGCCAATGCTCATTTAGATTCGGTACCCATCCTGGTGATTACCGGACAGGTTGGGGTAGACAGTATTGGGAGGGATTCTTTTCAGGAAGCAGATATTGTGGGGATAACGATGCCTATTACTAAGCATAATTATCTTGTTAAGGAGCTTGACAGGTTGCCGGGGGTTTTGGAAGAAGCTTGGAATGTAGCGAGGGAAGGAAGACCTGGTCCGGTGTTGATTGATATCCCTAAAAATATTTTTACGGGTACTGCTGATTTTCCGGAAGCTGTCTGCAATCTGCCGAATCGGAAAATCCCCCTCAAAAACGGATTAACAAGGCAGTTGGAGAGAATTGCAAAGGTGCTAAAGGAAGCGCAAAGACCGTTAATATTTGCTGGGGGAGGGGTAATTTCCTCTGGAGCAGAAGAAGCTTTGGCAGAATTCAGAGGGTATTCCGAAATCCCGGTGGTGACGTCTTTGATGGGGAAGGGGGCCATTCCTGAAGAACCGGGAGGCTCTTTAGGAATGGTCGGTATGCATGGAAGGCCGGCAGCTAATTTAGCTCTAAGTCAGTGTGATGTGTTGTTGGCTTTGGGAGCTAGATTCAGTGATAGGGTAACGGGAAATCCGCAAAACTTTCTGCCAGAGACGTGCATAATCCATGTCGATATTGATCCGGCAGAGTTGTCCAAAAATGTGCATGCTGATTTTCCGGTGGTCAGTGATGTGCAAACATTTTTGAAGTTGCTGTTGCAACGCCTGAAGGAGGAAAACAGCAAGCCTACAATTCAGCCTTGGCTGACTCAAATAAATTCCTGGGAAAAGGAATTTACGCTTAGTTATCAGCAAGGGTCACTTTTGAAACCACAAGAGATAATCAAGGAGGTAGCGCGGCAGGCGGTTAATGAGCCGATCGTGGTTACCGATGTAGGACAGCATCAGATGTTTACCGCTCAGTATTATCCCGTGAAAGGGAAACGTAATTTTGTGACCTCAGGGGGGCTGGGCACGATGGGGTTTGGACTTCCGGCAGCTATGGGAGCGGCCTTTGGCAGACCGGGGGAAACGGTGGTTCTCTTTACCGGCGATGGTGGATTTCAAATGACGGTGCAGGAACTGGCCGTCATGGCGCAATATCAACTTCCGGTGAAGGTGTTCATTTTAAATAATTCTTGTTTGGGGATGGTTAGGCAGTGGCAGGAGCTTTTCTTTAAGGGTCATTATGCCCATTCACTTTTTACCAGTGGCCCTAATTTTGTGAAATTGGCGGAGGCCTATGGTGTAAAAGGGTTACAAATCGCCAAATCGGAGGACCTGAAGGTGGTAGTACAGGAAGCTTTTAGTTATCCGGGTCCTGTGGTGGTGGAATGTATTGTTGATCAGAAAGAGAATGTTTTGCCGATTATTCCTCCGGGCGGGAAACCCAATGAGATGTTAGGGAGGTGGCATGGTGAGGCACACGTTAGCCGTCTTAGTTGAAAATCGTCCCGGGGTCTTGTCACATGTGGCCGGACTTTTTGCCCGCAGAGGCTATAATATTGAAAGTCTGGTGGTGGGAGAAACTGAAGATAAGACCGTGTCGCGCATTACTTTGGTAGTAGAAGGCGATGAGAGAGTTATTGAGCAGGTAAGTAAGCAATTAAATAAACAAATAGAAGTAATTAAGGTGAATGATATTACTAATGAAGAAACCGTTGACCGGCAGATGCTGTTATTGAAGGTTACGGCCGATCAGGCTGCTCGACAGGAGATTTTGCAGTTAATGGAGATTTTCCGTTGCCGAGTGGTAGATATTGGGAGGCGTTCTTTGATTATTGAAGCAACGGGAGATGAGGGAAAATTAGAGGCGGTTACCCAGTCCTTGAGACCGTTTGGCATTAAGGAATTAGTTAGAACAGGTAAAGTAGCTATGGTAAGGGGACCTAAATAGTCTTCATATATAAAAAAATATTAGAGGAGGCAAAGTTAAAATGGCTAAAATGTACTATGATTTTGATGCAGACTTAAGTAACTTGAAAGGGAAAACGGTGGCTGTACTGGGGTATGGCAGTCAGGGTCATGCCCAGGCGCAGAACTTAAAAGAAAGCGGAGTTGACGTGATTGTCGGGTTAAGGAAGGGAAGTTCTTCTTGGGAAAAAGCCGAAGCAGCTGGAATAAAGGTTTATACCATCGCTGAAGCTGCTGAAAAAGCGGATGTAATTCAGGTTCTTCTGCCTGATGAGAAACAGGCCGAGGTTTACAAAAAGGAGATTGCCCAAGGGTTGAAAGCCGGTAAGGCGTTAGTATTTTCGCACGGGTTTAATATTCATTATGGTCAGATCGTCCCGCCGCAGGATGTCGATGTATTTATGGTTGCGCCTAAGGGACCGGGGCATATGGTAAGAAGGTTATACACAGAAGGAACCGGGATTCCGGGATTGGTAGCGGTATATCAAGATGCCAGTGGTAAGGCGATGGATTTAGCGTTGGCTTATGCTAAGGGGATTGGCTGCACCCGGGCAGGTGTACTGCAAACAACCTTTAAAGAAGAAACTGAAACAGATCTTTTTGGCGAACAGTGTGTGCTTTGCGGTGGCTTAACCGAATTAATCAGGGCAGGCTTTGATACTTTGGTGGAGGCCGGATATCAGCCCGAATCGGCTTATTTTGAGGTATGTCATGAATTAAAGCTCATTATTGATTTAATTTATGAAGGTGGAATTGCCAACATGAGGTATTCCATTAGTGATACGGCAGAATATGGCGATATGATGATTGGTCGTCGGCTCATTACGCAAGAAACCAGAAAAGAAATGAAGAAGGCGCTGGGTGAGATCCAAGATGGTACTTTTGCAAAAGAATGGATTTTGGAGAACATGGCCGGCAGACCGAAATATAATGCGATGAAGAGGATCGATGCGGAGCATCCTGTGGAAAAAGTGGGTCGTGAATTGAGAAGCAAGATGTCTTGGTTGAAAAAGAAATAAAGAAGTGAAATAAAGAAGTTTGGTGTTAGGCGGATAAGCTGGAGGTGTGCTTTTTGATGGAATCAGGTGCGGAAATTCTGGTTAAATGTCTGGAAAGTGAAGGGGTGGAGGTAATTTTCGGTTACCCGGGAGGAGCTGCGCTAGAGATTTTTGATGCCTTGCAAAAATCGAAGCAGATTAGAAACATACTGGTTCGCCATGAGCAGGGGGCTGCTCATGCGGCTAATGGCTATGCCCGGGTCAGTGGAAAAGTTGGCGTATGTTTGGCTACTTCCGGGCCGGGAGCTACTAATTTAATTACCGGTGTGGCTACTGCCTATATGGATTCGATCCCGATGGTGATTATCACCGGTCAGGTACCTTCGGGCATGGTGGGAACCGATGCTTTTCAGGAGGTAGATATAACCGGAATTTCTGACCCGATTAGCAAACATAATTACTTGGTGAAAGATACCAAGGACTTGCCGAGAATTGTCAAGGAGGCTTTTTATATTGCTAAAAGTGGCCGACCGGGACCTGTTTTGATCGATATTCCTAAGGATGTTGCGGCTTCTTTGGTGGAGTATAAAGAGTACTCCCGGGTGGATTTACGGGGATACAAACCGAATTTAACTGGGCATAAAGGCCAGGTTAAACAGGTTGTGCAATTGATTACGAAAGCTCAACGCCCTCTTTTTTGTGCAGGGGGAGGAGTGATCAGCGCCCAGGCGGAGAAGGAATTGCTCTTTTTGGCGGAAAAACTACAAGCTCCTGTTGTTAGTACGATGATGGGCTTGGGCAGTATTCCGCGGGAGCATCCTTTGTCGCTGGGGATGCTGGGGACTTATGGCTTAGCTAGGGCGAATCAGGCTACACAAGCCTGTGACTTATTTATTGCGTTGGGAATGCGTTTTGATGACCGCGTAACTGGAAATACACAGAAGTTTGCTCCACAGGCTAAAATTATCCATATTGATATAGATACTGCTGAAATAGGGAAGAATGTGCGGGCCGATGTTCCCTTGGTAGGGGATTTGAAAATTATTCTCAAGCAAATAATGGAATGCTTGGATTGCAGTAAAAAGGAAGCCTGGTGGCCTGAAGTAGAAGCAGAAGTGGCAAGGCAACAGGCAAATGAAAAGGCAAATGAAAACAAAAAGGGGAAAGCAAAGGAGCAGGCAGGCGGGCGGGAACTTGCTGATGAAGTGCATCCTGCCGAGGTTATTACTGCTTTGAATCGAGTTTTACCACCTGAAGCAATTATTACTACTGATGTTGGTCAGCACCAAATTTGGGCTGCGCAAGGCTTAAATTTGCAAAAACCACGTACTTTTATTAGTTCGGGTGGTTTGGGCACTATGGGGTATGGGATCCCGGCAGCGGTTGGGGCACAAGTGGCTTTTCCGCAACGACCGGTGGTGGTAATAACCGGAGACGGCAGTTTTCAGATGGGGATGCCTGAGTTGGGAACTTGTTTAGAAGAAGATTTACCGTTGAAAATAATCATCTTTAACAATAGAACTTTAGGGATGGTGAAACAACTTCAAGATCATTACTGTGAGGGCAGGCACGTTTCTGTGTCTTTTCGGAAACAGCCGGAGTTTCAATATATTGCCCGGGCGTATGGGGCTTTAGGTTTATGTGTGCAAAAGAAAGCGGAATTATCGGAAAAACTGGCTCAATTGATGCGGCATCCCGGTTTAGCTGTGCTGGAAATCGTGCTTGCTGCCGAACATAATGTTTATCCGATGGTTCTGGCAGGTAAAGGTTTGGATGAAATGGTATCCGAAGTGTGCGTTGTGCGCTAAGAGGGGGTATTGAGGATGAGTGGTGACGGTGGGCAAAGGATTTATATTTTTGACACGACGTTGAGAGACGGGGAGCAATCTCCTGGTGTTAATCTGAACATGGAAGAGAAGCTGGCAATTGCCCAACAGTTGGCCAGACTTGGGGTAGATGTGATTGAGGCCGGTTTTCCGATCTCCTCGGAGGGGGATTTTAAAGCGGTGCAGCGCATCGCCAGAGAGGTAAAGGGACCGGTGATTGCCGGTTTGGCTCGTACCAGTGAAAAGGATATCAGGGCGGTTTATGAAGCGGTTAAAGAGGCGGAAAGACCACGTATTCATACTTTTATTGCTACTTCGGAAATTCATATGCGGCATAAGTTGCAAAAAACCCGTGAAGAGGTTAAACAGATGGCGGTAGCAGGGGTGAAACTGGCCAAAAGCTTAGTGGATGATGTGGAGTTTTCGGCCGAAGATGCTTTTCGTAGTGAGATTCCTTTTCTTTGTGAGGTTTTTACACAGGTTATTGAGGCGGGAGCTACAGTCATTAATATTCCTGATACGGTTGGCTATGCGACTCCTTGGGAATTTGGGGAGTTTATCAAAGCGATCAGGGAAGGGGTGCCGAATATCTCTCAAGCGGTGGTTAGTGTACATTGCCACAATGACTTAGGGATGGCGGTAGCTAATTCATTGGTTGCTGTGCTCAATGGAGCAAGGCAGCTTGAGGTGGCCGTAAACGGGATTGGGGAGCGTGCCGGCAATGCTTCTTTAGAAGAGTTAGTAATGGCTTTTTATACCCGGCGGAATTATTTAGGGTATGAGACGGGCATTAATACCCAGGAAATATACCGTACTAGCCGCATGGTCAGTACCTATACAGGGATGACTATTCAACCGAACAAGGCGATTGTCGGTAAAAATGCTTTTGCTCATGAAGCGGGCATTCATCAGGATGGGGTGTTAAAGGAACGCAGCACTTATGAAATTATGAACCCAGAGATGGTGGGGATTGGTTCTAATAAATTAGTGATGGGGAAACATTCCGGCCGCCATGCTTTTAAAGTTCAGCTGGAAGAGCTGGGGTACAGTCTTGAAGGAGAGGCTTTGGATAAAGCTTTTACTGAATTCAAACTGTTGACGGATCGCAAGAAGGAGATTCTGGATGAAGACTTGATTATGCTTCTGGATAGTCACGTTCTAGGTAGTGGAGAGGAAGTTTATTTGCTGGAAAATTTGCAGCTTACTTCAGGCACCAATATTTCCTCTATGGCGACGATAAGCATAAAAATTAACGGGGAAGAGGTAAAAGAAGCCGCTTGTGCGGATGGACCGGTGGAAGCAACTTATAAGGCTATCGAAAAAGTTGTCAACTTGCCGGTAAAGTTGGAGTCTTATAGTATCAGTGCCGTCACCGGGGGGACAGATGCGCAGGGGGAAGTGGTTGTGCGTGTTTTCTGGGGTGAACATCTTTTTGTCGGCCGCGGCTTAAGTGTAGATATTATGGAGGCAAGTGCCAGAGCATATTTGAACGCCTTAAATAAGATCGTGAGGGCGTTTCCGAATTTATTGCAATAGGGGCGAATATGTGTGCCTGAGTCCGTAGTCCGTTTTAGCCAAGGACGGTCTCGTTTTAGTCCAAGGACTGTCTCGTTTTAGTCCAAGGACTGCCACGGGGTTCCAAATCCCCGGATAGAACAGTCCTAAGCTTGGCTCGGCGTGATACCGACCGGGCTCAATTCGCCTCCCTGCTTAGTTCGCCCTAGCGCCGACATCCTTGTCGGCGACTTCGGTATCACTAGCCTCGCCTTCGCTAAGGACGTTTAGCTGTCCGCTGATAGTCACCCTCCGGCAGTGCCTTGTCTAAAACGGTACGCGGCAAGTCCCTAGTCTCAAGTCTCGAATCTCATTTCGAGTATTGAGTAGGGCTGTGCCTTGGCTAAAACAAGTACGCTTTCAAAAAATGTTCTTTCTTGGTCTCGGCAAATATGTTTTAGTCCAAGGACTGCCACGGGGTTCCAAATCCTCGGACAGAACAGTCCTAAGCTTGGCTCGGCGTGATATCGACCGGGCTCAATTCGCCTCCATGCTCAGTTCGCCCTAGCGCCGACATCCTTGTCGGCGACTTCGGTATCACTAGCCTCGCCTTCGCTAAGGACGTTTAGCTGCCCGCTGATAGTCACCCTTCGGCAAGTGCCTTGTCTAAAACGGTACGCAGCATGCCCACACCTCTCATTCGAGTATTGAGTATCGAGTATTGAGTATCGAGTATTGAGTATTGAGTATTGAGTAGGGCTGTGTTGTGTTTATGGGGATGCTTTCTCGGTCAATGTTCTTTCTTGGTCAATGTTTCTTCTCGGTCTCGGCAAATGTGTTGTGTCTGAGCCCGTTTCTTTCGGAATACAGTTAAACAGACTTAACGAAAGCGAAGAGAGAAAGCAAAGGGGCGGACAGGA
>DHPU01000006.1:15799-18843 GCA_002407935.1 Peptococcaceae bacterium UBA5356 | reverse complement strand
TGAGTTCTAGTCTGTTCTGTATGAAGAACGAAACGGCGAAGACACACACATTTGCCCTTATGAAGAACGAAACGGCGAAGACACACACATTTGCCAGAAGCGAACACAGAAAAGGAAAAAGTCCCTGCAGTGAGGGAAGAGAAGGGGACAGTTCTTTCGTTAGCGAAAAAGATAAATAAGGAGAAAGGGGGATGGAGAATGGGAATGACGATTACGGAGAAGATTTTGGCTGCTCACGCGGGTCTGGAGAAGGTTGCGGCGGGAGATTTGCTTAATGCCAAATTGGATCTGGTGTTGGCTAATGATATTACGGGTCCCCTGGCGATTAAGGAATTCGCTAAAATAGGGGTGAATTCAGTATTTGATAGAGAAAAGGTAGTTTTGATTCCGGATCATTTTGCTCCGGCTAAAGATATTCCTTCGGCGCAGCAATGTCTGGATATTAAAACTTTTGCCCGGCAACAGCAATTGACACATTATTATGAGGTGGGTCGTACCGGGATAGAGCATTGCTTTTTGCCGGAACAAGGGCTGGTGGTACCGGGTGATGTAGTAATTGGGGCAGACTCGCATACCTGCACTTATGGTGGGTTAGGGGCTTTTTCCACCGGGGTAGGGAGTACAGATTTAGCGGTGGGCATGGCTCAGGGCGAACTTTGGTTTAGGGTACCGGAAACAATGAAAGTGGTTTTCCAAGGTGTGCCTCAAAATCCTTGGGTTACCGGTAAGGATTATATTCTGGCGGTCATCGGCAAAATCGGGGTAGATGGCGCCCGCTATAAGGCGCTGGAGTTTACCGGAGAGGCCATCAGCAATTTATCCATGGATGGGCGGCTGACGATGGCAAATATGGCGATTGAGGCAGGCGCTAAGAATGGGATTATTGCAGCTGATGCTAAGACCCTCGAGTATGTCTTGAGCAGGGCGAAAAGGCCTTGGAAAACTTATCAGAGTGATGAGGATGCTGTTTATAGCGAGGTCGTAGAAATAGATGTGACGAAGCTGCAGCCGCAGGTCGCTTTTCCTCACCTTCCCTCTAATGTCAGGGATGTTGCGGCAGCGGCGGCGGCAAATTTGCCGATTGATCAAGTGGTAATTGGTTCTTGTACCAATGGGCGGTGGGAGGATTTGCAGGCAGCGGCGCAAATTTTAAAAAATAAAAAGATCCATGCCGGAGTACGTGTGATCGTCATTCCGGGAACACCGGAGATTTATCTGCGGGCAGTTAGGGAAGGATTGGTGGAAATCTTTGTGGAAGCAGGTGCCGTGGTAAGCACACCTACCTGTGGCCCTTGTCTGGGAGGACATATGGGAATTCTGGCTAAGGGAGAGCGGGCTGTTTCGACAACGAACAGAAACTTTGTGGGGCGGATGGGACATCCGGAAAGTGAAGTATATTTGGCTAATCCTGCTGTTGCCGCAGCTTCTGCTGTGCTGGGGCGGATAGCTTCACCTGAGGAGGTGCTGTAGTAATGGCGGAATTGCAGAAGTTAAAGGGAAGAGTTTGGCGGGTAGGGCATGATGTGGATACGGATTTAATTATTGCCGCCCGTTATTTGACCCATTCCGAGGGGGATTATTTAGCCTCTCATTGTCTGGAGGATGTAATTCCCGATCTTACTGCTAAGGTGCAACAAGGGGATATCTTAGTGGCCGGAAAAAATTTTGGCTGCGGCAGTTCCCGGGAGCATGCCCCGGTTGCCCTAAAATATGCCGGATTTAGTTGTATTATTGCGCAAAGTTTTGCCCGGATCTTTTACCGTAATGCCATTAATATCGGTTTGCCGGTGCTTGTCGCTCCTGAAGCGGCCGCAGCTCTTGAAGAAGGGGCTGTTTTGGAGGTAGATGCGGCAACCGGCGTAATTAAAGATTTAACTAAGCAGCAAACTTACCGGGGGGAAGCTTTTCCTGCTTTTATGCTGGAAATCTTGAGTGCCGGAGGGGCTATTCCTTATGTGAGGGAGAAGGTGAAGCAGCAGTATGTTTAAGTTAGCGGTATTACCGGGGGATGGAATCGGGCAGGAAGTAACGGAGCAGGCTTTAAAGGTTTTGGCTGCGACAAGGGAAAAATATGGCGTGGCGTATGCGGTTAGTACCGGGCTGATTGGCGGCAGTGCCATTGATGCAACAGGAGATCCCTTGCCTCAAGAGACTAGGGAGTTGGTTACCCAAAGTGATGCAGTTTTAATGGGCGCAGTAGGCGGCCCGCAATGGGACGGATCGGAGAAAAAGGTACGGCCGGAACAAGGCTTATTGGGGATACGGAAGCTTTTACGTTTGTATGCTAATTTGCGGCCGGTCAAGTGCTGGCCGCAGTTGCTGGAACAATCCCCTTTTAAGAGTGAAAAAATAGCAGGGGTAGATCTGCTGATTGTACGGGAATTAACGGGGGGAGCCTATTTTGGCGCCAGAGGCCTGAAAGAAAGAGGGGGCGAACCCTGTACCTATGATACGATTGAATATAGTGCAGCGGAAATCAGGCGTATTGTTAAAGCGGCTTTTGAATTAGCAGGGGAGCGGCGCCAAAAGGTTACTTCCGTAGATAAAGCCAATGTGCTGGATACCTCTCGTTTGTGGCGAAAAATTGTCATGGAAGAAGCCGCTGCTTATCCCGAGGTTGCTTTGAATCACCTGTATGTAGATAATTGCGCCATGCAGCTTTGTTTAAATCCGGCTCAATTTGATGTACTGGTGACGGAAAATATGTTCGGCGATATTCTTTCGGATCAGGCGTCTGTTTTAGGTGCTTCTTTAGGAATGCTGCCTTCAGCCAGTATAGGAGAAGGCCCGGCCTTGTACGAACCGGCGCATGGCTCTGCTCCGGATATTGCGGGGCAGGATAAAGCTAATCCGTTAGCCGCCATTCTGTCAGTGGCGATGATGTTGAGAATTTCCTTCCATAATACCGAAGCGGCAACGGCGGTAGAGCGCGCGGTAGAGGCCGCGTTGCATCAGGGCTTAAGGACAGGGGATATCTGGACAGCGGGAAATACCTGTGTAGGAACTAAAGCCATGGCCGAAGCTGTTATAAAAGAATTATAAAA